>NZ_JBHZCN010000011.1:0-121400 GCF_042755465.1 Kitasatospora sp. NPDC059160
GCCACCCCGTGGGGCGGGGGCGGCGGTCGGTCACTCCGGCCGGGCCGCACGTCTGCGTGCAGCAGGCGAGGGGTGCTCTCGCAGTACCTGGAACACCAGGGTCTCCCCGAGGTCCGGAACGCCTGTCAGCCTGGACACATGCCGCAGCCCCACCCCCATCGGTGAACTTGGGCTGCCCCGCATGCGCGACCGTGTCGGCGCGTTCTTCCACGGCAGAAGGGACGGAGATCCATGGCGGACGACCAGTTCACCACCCACGCAGAACTTTTCGATCTGCGGGGGAAGTACGCCCTCGTCACCGGCGGCACCCGGGGAATCGGGCTGATGACAGCGCGCGGCCTGCTCCAGGCGGGCGCCCGCGTCGTCATCAGCTCACGCGACGCGGACGCGTGCGCGGAGGCACAGCGCCTCCTGTCCGCCTTCGGCGACGTCCGAGCGATCCCCGCCGACCTGTCCAGGCACGACGAGTGCCGACGCCTCGCCGACCTCGTCCAGGCCGACTCGGAACGCCTGGACATCCTCGTCAACAACGCGGGGGCGATGTGGCGCGAGCCGCTGGAGACGTTCCCGGACGAGGCCTGGGACGCGGTGATCGACCTCAACCTCAAGGCGCCGTTCCGGCTGGTGCAGGCGCTGCTCCCGGCACTCCGCAGGGCGGGCACCGCCGATGACCCCGCGCGGATCATCAACATCGGCAGCATCGCCGCCCTTCACGTCGCCGAGGCGCCCACCTACTCGTACGCAGCCAGCAAAGCGGCACTCCACCAACTCACCCGCGTGCTCGCCCGAGAGCTGGGCCCACAGCACATCACGGTGAACGCGGTGGCGCCGGGAGTGTTCCCGTCACGGATGACGGCGTCCACGATCGATGCCGTCGGCGGCACGATCGCGGCGGCGGCCCCGCTGCGCCGGCTCGGCCGCGACGACGACATGGCGGGTGTCGCCGTGTTCCTCGCCAGCCGGGCCGGGGCCTACCTCACGGGCACCGTCATCCCGGTGGACGGCGGCATCGCGACGACCGCAACGGGCACCCCTCCGGCCGCGGTACGGGCTTAGGGTGACGGGATGGCCACGATGGATCCACGCACCGAGATCCGGGAGTTCCTCAGCTCGCGCCGCGCCCGCATCGCACCCGCGCAGGCGGGCCTGCCCGCCTACGGCGGCAACCGTCGGGTCAAAGGACTGCGCCGCGAGGAGGTGGCGCTACTCGCGGGGGTGTCGGTCGACTACTACGCGCGAATGGAGCGCGGCAGCCTCGCCGGCGCCTCCGACGGTGTGCTCGACGCGTTGGCCTCCGCCCTGCAACTCGACGAGGCCGAGCGCGACCACCTGTTCCACCTCGCGCGCCGATCCGCGGTGCCCGGCGGCCCACGCCGACGCAGGCCTGCCGTGACGGTGCGCTCGACGCTGCAACAGGTGCTCGACGCGATCTCCGGTGCGCCGGCCTGGATCGGCAACGGCCGCTACGACGTGCTCGCCATGAACCAACTCGCCCGCGCGCTCTACTCACCGGTGCTGGCCGACCCACGACGGCCCGCGAACACGGCGCGGTTCGTCTACCTGAACCCCGAGGCGGCCAGAGAGCTCTTCGTCGACTACGACCAGATCGCCGGTGCCGTGGCCGCGAAGCTGCGCATGGAAGCCGGCCGCAATCCGCACGACGAGGAGCTGATCGCCCTCGTCGGCGAACTGTCGACGTCCAGCGAGCTGTTCCGGCAGCGGTGGGCATCCCAGGACGTGCGGCTGCACCGGTCCGGCCGCAAGCGAGTGCGCCATCCGATCGTGGGCCGGCTCGACCTGGACGTCGAGACCCTGGAACTGCCCGCCGAACCCGGCCTGCACCTCAACGTCTACACCGCACCCGCGGGCACACCGACCGCCGACAACCTGACGCTCCTGGCGTCGTGGGCGGCCACCCGACAGGCGACGGCGGCCGAGCTCGAAGCGCGCAACGGACAGACCGATCAATGTCACAACGACCACTAACTCGCTGGTTGGATCCGCTCGCTGGATCCGCTCGTCGGCAGGACCGTCGGTCGGCCGGCTCGATCAGGTGCTCCATACTGTGCGGGCCGGGCAGGACGAGAGAACGGGGAGGGCCTTCGTGGTAACCGCTGAGGATGTCGAACGATGCTTCGGTCCCGCCCGGGGTTACTCGGACGTGGAGGCGTGGACGGCCATCGAGGAGGTGGCCGGGGAACTGCCGTCGGAGTACAAGCGGTTCGTCGCCGCCTACGGTCCCGGCGTGGTCGGGAACTTCCTGTCGGTGTTGCACCCGCAAGCGCCCGAGTACACCATGCTCGATCTGATGAACGCGATGGGACCGCTGTACCAGGCGCTGGTGCCGGACAGGATTCCGTACGACCTCTACCCCCGTGAGCGCGGGATGGTGCTGTGGGCCAACACCCAGGAAGGCGACGCCTGCTTCCTGATCCCCCGTGCGGACGGCTCCTGGGGGATCGGCGTCTGGTTCCGCCAGTGGGCTGCCTGGGAGGAGTTCGACCAGGACGTCCCCAGCTGGTTGGTCGGTCAGGTCGACGGGGACCTGGAGATCCCCGGCCTGCCACTCCGTGTGCGTGGAGGTTTCACCCCGGAGGCCTGAGCGGCGGGCCGGGGACGCCGCGCTGATCAAGGCAGTCCAGCAGTGCGGTCGGAGTCCGCGGCCGGCGTTCCGGAGTCGTCGGCGGACGGGCGAACTCGCCGATCGTGCCTTGGCGCCTGCGGTGTGGACTCCTTGTTTCCCTCTCCGGCGACCTGGCCACCGGCGGTCGTCCCGGCTTGCTCAGTTTGTCGTTCAACGAGCTCGTCGGGCGAGACCGGAGAGGGATTCCGTCGGCCAGCAGAGCCAGTACAAAAGTCGATTCAGCACCACGTAGTAGTGGAAGCTGACCCGTCCGTTCTCTTTGTCGACGATCAGGGGTGCGCCGTCCCGGTAGACGTAGCGGAGGTACCGGCGGCGGATCGGTGCTCCGGCGATCAGCAACACGGGCGAGGCCGCGAGGATTCCTGCGTAGATCAGGGCCCTGCTGGTGATCAGCCTTGCCGGTTCGTCGATACGCATGACGGCAGTGTGTCGGGCCTTGGCCGTCGTGTCAGCCTGATCGTCGGGGGTTGGTTCCCTTCTGATGATGGGCGGGCCGCGCGTATGCCTCGCCGGTGGCGAGGGCTCCGCCCGTCTTCGGGGAGGGCAGCGGGCCGCTGGTTCTTCGAGCCCAGCGGCCCGCCGGGGCCCGGGGTGACTGAGGCCCGGATCAGGGTGTGGTGGGGCCCGGGGCGAAGTACTCGTGGAGCATCTCGGTGGTCCAGGCGGGCTGGTGGGTGTCGCCGCGGGGGCCGAACTCCTCGAACCAGGGCTTGACCTCGAGGATCGGAGTGCCGTCGACGGCGTCCAGGTCCTCCACGTGCAGGTCCAGGCCGTCGACCTTGAGGAGCCGGCAGCGGGAGGAGCCGAGCCAGTTGACGCGCCGCATGTTCCGGTGGCCGAAGACGCCGACCTCGGGCCACTGCGGGTTGTCGCGTGGGCGGCGGGCGCCGAAGTTCAGGTCGGTCGGGTCGGTGAGGTGGAAGCGGAAGATCACATCGAGGTGGGAGAATGCCTCCAGCCCCTTCGTGGCCTCCGGTGGGAAGCGGTCGCCGTCGAGCCGGATGACGGCGCGGGTGCCTCCCCAGTAGTCGTCGGTGGGCTCGGTGCGACCCCCCACCACGTACCCGAGTGCCTCCACGGTGAAGACTTCGGTCACTGTGTTTCCCCTCCTGTGAACGGACCGCGCCAGGTCAGCGGGTCAGGCGGTGGCCGCCAGGTAGTCGGCGGCGCGCCGGTCGACGGCGTTGATGACCGGGACCTTGCGGCCACGGTAGGCGGACAGCGCTCCGCGGATCTGCAGGGCGACGTCGCGGGTGCGGGCGGAGCGCACGCTCTGCATCGCGTCCAGCGATCGCGCCCAGATCGCGCAGGCTTCTTCGACGGAGTGCTGCTGGGCCTTCACGAGTCCGAGGTGGCCGAGGGTGACGGCGTGGGTGCGGGTGAACGCGGAGGCCTTGCGGGTCGCGACGCTGCGCTCGAACTCCCGGGCCGCGCCGTTCAGGTCGCCGATGTCCCGCAGGGCCGACGCCGTTTCATGGGCCAGGGATGCCTCGCCGAAGAAGAAGACCCGGGCCGGTTCGTCGTCACCGGGGGAGGCCGCGGACAGGTCACGCTCGGCCTGGAGCAGCGCGGCGTTCGCCTCGGGGGCGCGTCCGGCGGCGGCGAGTGCGCGGGCGTGGACGACGCCGAGGAGGGAGCGCTCGCGTGGGCTCGCCAGTGCGTACCGGGCGCCGGACATGGAGGCTTCCGAGACCCTGACGGCGTGGCCCGGCTTTCCGAGGTCGACCGCCTGGTGGGCCATGGCGCGCAGGACGTGGGCGGCCATGGCGGGATCGTCGGCCTCGGCCGCCAGCTTCACGGCGACGGTGTAGTAGTGCTGGGCGGTGGGGTGCTCGCCGTTGTCGAAGGCCGTCCATCCGGCCAGGTAGGCGAGTTCGGAGGCCGCGGAGAACATGTCGCGTCGCACCTGGTCGGAGGCGAAGGTGCCGCGGAGGAAGTCGTGGACGTCGGTGAGGAGGTACTGGGCGACCGCCGTGCGGCCGTGTCCGCCGCCGCGGCGCTGGTCGAGCTGGGAGAACAGCCCGGTCATCTCCCGCACGGCCTCCACATCGGCCTGGCCGGCGCGGTGCCGGCTGGTGTCGCGGCTGCCGGTGCGGGCCATGTGCTCCCACCAGCTGCTGGGTGGGACGGTCAATGCCGCGAGCGAGTACGGGAGGGTGCGGAGGAGCTGTCTGCGTTCCACGTCAACGTCGATCCGTCCAAGAGCCGCCAGGGCTTTCAGCGTATCCAAGTCCCAGTCCCGAAGATCCGGTTCCTCCTCGCCGAGTCCCATCGCGGCCAGGGTGACGTCCCGGTTCAGCCACCTGGTGAGGACTTCCGCGAGGTACTGCGGGAGGTTGCCGGACGGGGTCCAGCCGTAGCGGACCCACTGGGTGACGGATGATCGACTCGGCCGCGCGGGGTCGTCGTGGGCGGCCGCGACCGCGCACAGGGCCCGGGCGAGGGCTTCGTTGGGTCGACCGGATTCACGGATGAGCTGGCCCAACCGTTCGTTGGGCTGACGAGTACGCCCCATCGGGGTCTCCCTGGCGGTGCCGCTAAACACGTTAAACAGCGGACGGTCGCCAACACCTTACTCCTAGCGACCATGAACGGTTTCCTGTATCAGCAAGGCCGTTTCAGGCCGTACGACATGCCCTGGCACCCGACCCGAGTGAGTGAGGCGCCCCTCATGGAGCCGAGACCACACACCGTCACGATGAGGTTCCCCGCGGAACTGGCGCAGATCGGCGCCGTTCGCCGTTGGGTCACGAAGCAGCTGCCGATGTTCGGCCTGTGTCTGACCGATCAGCGGGTGGAGGACGCCCGGCTGGTGATGTCCGAGATCGCGGCCAACGCCGTGGTGCACGGCTGCGACGGGGGCCGGTCGGACGTGGAGCTGACTGCCGCTCTGCGCCTCTCCCCGACCGGGGTGCTGCGGATGTCCGTCGCCGACCCCGGGCCCGGTAGGCCCGAGCCCCGGAAGGCGGGGGAGGGTGCCACCAGCGGCAGGGGTCTGCTGCTGGTGGCCGGGGTGGTCGACCGGTTCGGCGTCGATGAGGGGCCGGACGGCAAGGTGGTGTGGGCCGAACTCGACCTGCCCGATGCGGCGCGGCCCGTCCCCGCATCGGTCGCGGGTAGGCAGGTCGAGTCGCAGGTCGTGGTGGGGTGCACCGGCGCCGCCGTGCGGGTTGGGCGGCACCGGTCCGCTGCTGGTGTGCGGCCCGGTCGGCAGTCGGAGCTCGACCGGATACCGGCGGCGTAACCACCCCATCCGCCCATCGACTTCGTACCGGAGGACTGCGCCGTGAGCGTCGGACCGCGCACCAGAACGCTGACCAGGATCACCAGTGAGGGCCGCAGGTACGAGGTCGCGTCCGCCTACGCGGCCCTGACCCAGGTCTGCGCCGACACCGGCGACAACCCCGCCCAGGCCGAGCTGGTCGGCGAACACCCGCACCACACCTGGTGGTTGCCCGCCTCGAACGCGCTCGCCCTCGTGGATGCCGACGCGGACGAGGCAGGGGCCCTGCTGCGCGGCGCCCGGCTGCTCCACGAGCACCGGGTCGCCGCCGTGGCCCCGTACTACGACCAGGTCCGGATCGCCCTCGGACGCGCGGTCACCTTCTGGCGCAGCCCCGGGCACCCACTGCGCGACGTCGCCGCGAGCGCGCGGCTCACCGAAACCCGTGCCGGCCGCCGGTCACCACCTCAGGAGGCCGGCACCACCACCTTCCGATCCGCAACGATGTTGGACAGGAGCATGGCCTTGATGCCCCAGAACACCCGAAGGGACAAACCGAGTTGAACACCTACTCCACCATCCCCGCCGGCGTCCGGCCCGTCCGGGTCCTCGACGCCGCCGCCCTCCTGCTCGTAGAGGCCCCCGTCCCCGCGCTGGCCGCCGAACACCAGGCGGCCGTGGACCGCGTCTGGGAGAAGGCGGTGAGCGCACAGCCCTCGCTGTTCGACGGTCCGGCCGTGGTGTGCACGGCCCTGGAAGCGGACGGTCCCGCGGTGCGGCTGTCCTGGGCGCGGACCACCTACCGGCGCTTCGCGTTGCGGCGGGTGCCCGGCGCCCCGCTCGTCTCGTCGGTGTTCGTGACCGTGGCCCAGCCCGTTCAGGACGGCCGGATCGTCGTCGGGCGGATGTCCGCCTCGACCGCCGCACCGGGGCGCTGGCAGCTGCCGGGCGGCAACGTCGAACCCCCGCTCCAGGACCGGGTCCTGGACGAGGGCGAGCTGCGGCGCCAGGCCGCGAAGGAGCTCGCCGAGGAAGTCGGTTTCGACACGGCTCCGGACGGGCTCGTGCGACTGGCGGTCACCGTCGGGGAGCACGGCAACGTCGGCGTGCACTACCTCGCGCCGCCGCTGCCCGAGCAGGGTCTCCTCGGCGGGTACGCCACCCTGGTAGACGCCGAGGTCGCGCAGGGCCGCGCCGCCGAGCTGGACCAGCTCGCCCTGCTGGCCTGTCCCGGCGACCTGGCCCGGCTTGACGGGGAGCACGTCGACTACCTGGCGCCCCTGCTGGAGCACTACGCCGTCCAGCGGTCCGGGAGGACCGATGAGTGAGCCCGGCCCGGCCAGCGCGACCACCACGGAGGAGGCGGCGGCGCGTGAACTGCGTGCCGCCGAGCTCTCCGTTTTTCCGACCTTCCCGATGGCCCGGCAGCTCCCTGGCCTGACGCTGGAAACGGCGTACCGCATCCAGCAGCACGGCACGGCCCTGCGGACCGCCGCCGGTGGCAGGCCGGTCGGGCACAAGATCGGCCTGACCTCGGTCGCCATGCAGCAGCAGATGGGCGTCAGCGAGCCCGACTCCGGCGTCCTGCTCGCCGACATGGAAGTCGCCTGTGGGGGCGGACTCTCCACCACGCGGCTGATCGCCCCCCGCGTCGAAGCGGAGATCGCCTTCCGGCTCGGCACCGACCTCACCGGGGACGACATCGGCCTCGGCGCCGCCCAGGCCGCGGTGTCCGAGGTGTTCCTGGCCCTGGAGGTCATCGACACCCGCTACGGCGACTGGCGGATCGGCCTCGAGGACAGCGTCGCCGACAACGCCTCCGCCGCCCGCTTCGTTCTCGGGCCCGCGTCGCCCGCCGAAGACCTGCCGGACCTCGGCGCCGCTCTCGTCGAGGTCCGCGTCGACGGCGAGCACGCCGCGGCCGGCCACGGCCGCGACGTCCTCGGGGACCCGCTCCGCCCCCTGCTGTGGCTCGCCCGGCGCCTGGCCACCCTCGGAGGCGCCCTGCGCGCCGGGGACGTGGTCCTGCCCGGCTCGGTGCACGCCAGCATCCCCCTCACCGCCGCGACGACGGTCAGCGCCTCCTGCGCCGGCCTTGCCCCGGTCTGCTTCCGGGCGTTGTGACGCCCGCGATCCCGTCCACCCTCGTTCTCCTCTGGGGAGAAGCATGTCCGAGCACCCCGTGCTGAACGTCGCCGTCCTCGGGGCCGGTCTCATCGGCGTCGACCTGCTGCACAAGATCCACCGGTCTCCGTACCTGGACTGCGGCCTCGTCGTCGGCCGCAGCCCGAGCATCGGGCTGGCGCGGGCCGCCGAGATGGGCCTTGCCACCACGGACGGCGGCGCGGCGGCCCTGCTGGACTCCGGGAAGACCTTCGACCTGGTCTTCGACGCGTCCAACGCCGACTCCCACGCCGAGTACTGGCGGCTGCTGGAGCCCACCGGGGCCGTGTGCATCGACCTCACCCCGCACAACAGCGGCACCCCGGCGGTGCCCACCGTCAACGGTGCCCAGGCACTGACCGACCGGCACATCAGCCTGATCAGCTGCGGTGGCCAGGCGGCCGTCCCCGTCCTGCACGCCCTCGCCCGGCACCGGACGCCCGCCTTCGTGGAGGTGGTGTGCACCGGCGCCAGCCGCAGCGCGGGGCGCGCGACCCGCCTGAACCTGGACGAGTACATCGCGACCACGCAGGACGCCGTGCGCGCCTTCACCGGGACACCGGAGGCGAAGGTGATGGTCAACGTCACCCCCGCCCTGCCGCCGCCGCCGTTCCGCGTCCACATGACGGTCCTGGCCCCGGACGTCGACCCGCACGTGGTGCGCGACCTCGTCGAGGCCGCCGCCGCCCAGGTACGCCGGTTCGCGCCCGGCTACCGGGTGACCGACTTCGAGGCGACCCGCGAGAGCATCGGCGTCACCGTCGAGGTGTCCGCGAGCGGCGGCCGCCTGCCCGAGCACGCCGGGAACCTCGACATCATCAACGCCGCGGCAATCCATCTGGCCGACCTGCGCGCCACCTCCCTGCTCACGGAAGGAACCCGAGCATGACCACGTCCATGCCCGCCGTGCTGGTCCACGACCCGACCCTGCGCGACGGCCACCACGCCGTCGGGCACCAGCTCGACGCCGACCAGCTGCGCGACTACGCGGCGGCCGCCGACCGGGCCGGCGTGCCCGTGGTCGAGGTCGGCCACGGCAACGGTCTCGGCGCCTCCTCGCTCCAGATCGGCCGCGCCAAACTCACCGACTCCCAGATGCTGGCCGCCGTCCGTGAGGCCCTGACCCGCGCCCGGATGGGCGTGTTCATGGGCCCCGGCTGGGGCACCAGCGACGACCTGCGCGGCGCGTTGCGGCATGGCGCGCAGGTGTTCCGGATCGCCGCGCACTGCACCGAGGCCGACGTCACCGAACGCCACCTCGGCTTCGTCGCCGAACACGGAGGCGAAGGCCAGGGCGTCCTGATGATGAGCCACATGGCCAGCCCCGGCCGGCTCGCCGAGCAGTGCGCCCTGATGGCCAGCTTCGGCGCGACTGCGGTGGGGATCTTCGACTCCGCCGGGTACTTCCTGCCCGAGGACGTCGCGGCGCGGATCACCGCGATCACCGAGGCCGTCGACGTGCCGGTGATCTTCCACGGGCACAACAACCTCGGCATGGCCGTCGCCAATTCGGTCGCCGCCGTGAAGGCCGGCGCCCGAATCATCGACGCCTGCGCGCGGGGTTTCGGTGCCGGGGCCGGCAACACCCAGCTGGAAGTCCTCGTCGCCGTCCTCGAACGCCTGGGCCACCCCACCGGCATCGACGTGAAGAAGGTCCTGGCCGCGGCCGACGTCGCCGAGCACCGGTTGATGAGCGCCCCGCCCTACACCGACTCGGTCGCCGTGATGAGCGGCCGCGCCGGAGTGTTCTCCGGATTCAAGAACCGCGTCCTCAAGGTCGCGGCCGCCGAGGGCGTCGACCCCGGCGACCTGTTCGACGAACTCGGCCGGCGCCACGTGATCGCCGGTCAGGAAGACCTCATCCCCCAAGCCGCCCGCCGCGTGAAGGAGCAGACCGTGAACGAGAACCCCGCCGCCCCCGTGATCGACCCCGACCTCGAAGACCTCCTGGTGTGCGAGCTGCGGGTCGACCCCGACGCGCTGGCCGCCGACGCCACCCTTGCGGCGATCGGCCTGGACTCCCTGTCCGTCATCGAGCTGGCCGTGATGCTCTCGGAGAACCTGGGCACCAAGGTCACCGAGGACGAGATCACCGACGCCCGCACGCTCGTCGGCCTCGTGCAGCTGGTCGCGTCCAAGCGCCAGGGCCGGTGACCGCGGCCATGAGCACTCTGCTCCTGCGGTCCACCCGGGCCTGGATCAGCGTCCCGGCGCCGGCCGTCAACCGGTACGACACCGCGAAGACCAGCGGCGCCCACGTCGCCCTGGTCGACCTCGAGGACTTCGTCGCCCCCGCCAAGAAGCAGCACGCCAGGATGATCGCCGAGCGGTTCTTCGACAACCAGGCCACGAGCCCGTGCCTGCTCGGGGTGCGGATCAACGCCCCCGTGCTCCTCGACGGGATCAAGGACCTGGCCGCCATGTCCGGCTGGCGCGCCAAGCCCGCCGTCGTGCTCGTGCCGAAGGTCGAGTCCGCGCGGGACATCGAGCTGGTGGCCGGCGCCCTGGGCACCGCCGACTACCGGCCCTTCCTGTTCGCGCTGATCGAGACGCCCCGCGCCATCGAGAAGCTCCCCTCGATCGTGAGGGCGCCCAGGATCTCCGGGCTGGTGTTCGGGACTGCGGACTACGCCGCCGCCCTCGGCTGCGGGATGGGCTGGGAGCCGATGCTCCACGCCCGCTCCGTCGTCGCCAACAGCGCGGCCTCCGCCGGCCTGGCCGCGATCGACTCGCCCTACTTCCAGATGGACGACCCGGACGGCCTGCGGGTGGAAGCCGAACGCGCCAAGGCGCTCGGCTTCCACGGCAAGGGCGCCATCCACACCGGGCAGCTCCCGGTCATCACCGAGCTGTTCACGCCCTCGGAAGAGGAGATCGCCCACGCCCGCGCGGTCGTCGCCGCCGCCCAGGACAGCGGCAGCAACATCACCTCCGTCGGCGGCCAGATGGTCGGGCGCCCGTTCTTCACCATGGCCCGCTCCGTCCTGGAGGCGGCCGGCACCCGAGAGGAGCCCGCCCGGTGAGCACCGCTTCCCTGCCGCCCGGCTACCGCGAGATCGACGCCCACCGGATCCGCGAGGTCGTCGGTCCCGGCTACCACGACCTCACCGAAGGGCTGCTCATCGAGCACCGGCCCGGTCGTACGATCACCGACACCGACAACACGCTGATCACCACGCTGTCCGGGAACACCGCGCCGATCCACCTGGACGCCCACTACGCCGCCAAGACCCCGTGGGGCCGGATCCTGGTGTGCAGTGGCGTCACGCTCACCTACGTGGCCGGGATGACGGTGCGGGCGGTCAGCGGCCTGACCCCGGCCAACCTCGGCCTGGACGACGTGCGCTTCGAGAACCCCGTCTTCGTCGGCGACACCCTCTACGCCGAGACCGAGGTGATCGGCCGCCGCGCGTCCAGGAGCCGCCCCGGCGAGGGCATCGTGACCTGCCGCACCGCCGGCCTCAACCAGGACGGCAAGCGGGTCGTCGGCTTCACCCGGACCTTCCTCGTGCCCACCGACCCGGACGCCGTCCGCGGCCCGGCCAACTACTAGGAGGCGCCGCGATGGAGGACGACATCGCCTTCGTGCAGGCCGACGACGGCCTCACCCAGGAGTACGACGAGCTGGCCGCCCGCTCCTTCGGTCACCCGGTCGGCGACATCACCCACCTGCGCGGCCACGCCGACGTCCGTGTCGCCGTGCGCGCCGGCCGGGTCGTCGCCGGAGGCCTGGGCATCCTCACCTCCCAGTTCTTCGGCGGCACCGCGGTGCCCACCGCGTGCCTGGCCGTCGGGAGCGTGGCCCCGGAGGAACGCGGCGCCCGCCTCGCGGCCCGCATGGTCCACGAGCGGCTGCGGCCCCTGCGCGAGCGCGGCGCGGTGATCTCCACCATCTCCACGATCTCCAACGGCTACGCGCGCCGCATGGGTTGGGAGGCTCCCGTCCCGGTGTTCGGCTGGGCGGTCAGCCCCGACGACCTCAAGCGCTCCTTCCCCACCGGGGACCTCGACATCGAGCACGGCCTCACCAAGGACGCCCTCGACCTCCAGCAGGAACTCGCCCGGCAGTGGAACGGCCCCGTCCAGCGCCCCGACTGGTGGTCGACGTGGACGACCGCGAAGAACGCGCTGACCACCTACCGCTTCACCCGCCCCGGCGAACCGGTGGCAGGCTGGGTCTCGCTCACGACCAAGCGCGGCGACCGGCACGGCATGGAGCTGGTGGTCCACGACTTCTGGTCCTCCGACCCGGACTGCGCGGCCGCGATGCTGGCCTTCCTGGGCCGGCACAACAGCCGCGCCCAGACCGTGCAGTTCCGGCGCGGCGCGCTGCCGCCCTACCCGCTGCTGCTGCACAACCTCCACCGCCACCGGGTGGTCGCCGACGCCTGGCACCCCTGGATGCTGCGCATCCTCGACGTCCAGGCCGCCCTGCGGCTGCGCGGGTGGCCGGCCGACCTCGACCTGGAGATCCCGGTGGAGATCGGCGACGAGCGGCCCGGCTCCAGCCACCGCTACCTGCTGCGGATCTGCGCGGGGTCGGCCGACCTCACACCGGTACGCACTGACGGCGCCGTGGCGTTCACCCGAGGCCAGTTCGCCGTCTGGTACGCAGGCGGCTACCGCAGCCCCGCCGCGGCCCGCCTGTCCGGCGTCCGCACCCGCTGCGAGAAGGCGCTGACCACGCTCGTGCGGGCCACCAGCGGCCAGGAACCATGGCTTCCCGAGCACTTCTGACACCCGCAGAGTCGAGCTCCTCCCGACCGCGCCGGGCGCGGAAATCCTCCGCGGTCAACGCCGGATCGTCCGCGTCCCGCGTCCGGCCGCCGATCGCCTGTGACACAGCGTGGGTCCCAGGCCATGCATCCGACGACCACCCGATCAGGAGAAGCACCTGATGGCCACCACCGTCACGTTCAGCGGCGAGGCGACACAGCGGGCCCTGATGGACGCTTGCGCTCAGACCGGCATCGACGCCACCGGTGCCCTGCTGATTCGCGCACTGGACAACGGCATCTGGCGCCTGCCGGGCGGCATCGTCGCCCGGATCCACCAGCCCGGAACCGAGACCAGCGCACTCAACGAGATCCGTGGCGCTTACTGGCTGTACGGCAACCACATCCCCGTCCCCCTACCGCGCCGACCCGCACCCGTTACGGCTGCCGGACGCCCCGTCACATTCTGGTCAGACCTCGGCGCCGGCGGTCCCGCCAACCCGGCGCAGGCTGCCAGGATCCTGCGCGATCTCCACCGTCTTCCGACACCCACCGACTTCACCCTGCCCTCCTACAATCCCTTCGCCCGTTTCCGCGCCCAGATCGCCGCCGCCCGTACCACCCCCGGAGCGAAGGCCTGGCTCACCGAGCACGCGGCCCGACCCCGTGAGCAGTGGCTCACCCTGGACGCCCTGCGCCCTCCTCGCCACCCGCTACCTCACCCACCATCCCGGCGCCACCATCGCCCACGACGTCCTCACCTCCGCCGGCACCCGCGAGATGATCCACGAACACGGCGGCCGACTCATCCGATCCCGCGTCGGCCACTCCCACCTCAAGCACGCCATGCTCGCCACCGGAGCCGCCCTCGGCGGGGAGAGCAGCGGACATTACTACTTCGGCGACTTCTGGCACGCCGACTCCGGCCCCCTCGCCGCCCTCCACACCATCGCAGCCCTCGGACACCAACCCCTGCCCGCCTCCCGCCTGCTGAGCCCGTTCACCAGGTACGTGACCTCCGGCGAGATCAACCTGACCGTGCCCGACCCCCAAGCCACGCTCGAAACCGTGAAAGGCCACTTTGCCCACCAGGGAGACCACCTCGACGGACCGACCGTCACCTACGGTCCCGCCACTTGGTTCAACCTCCGCCCCTCCAACGTCTACCCCGTCCTGCGCCTCACCATCGAGGCACCCAGCCGACGGGACGTCGAAGACCTCCGGCAACAGGTACTCGCTCTGCTGATCCCCCTGATCCCCCTGATCCCCTGATCCCCTGATCCCGCCGCCCCGCCCCATTGGCAGGGGACCGGCCCTGCTGGTTCCGCGCGACTGCCGACAGCGCGCCCGGAAGGGCGTCCGACCCCTCCACCGTCACCCGCTCGGGTGATCCGCCGAGAGCTGGCCCCGTCCGCAGACCGAGCACGGACACTGGGGGCACCGGTACTTCCGCGTCACCCAGCCAGCTCGTACGACGCCCTCGACGCGCAGCCCCGACTCCACGACACCCGTACCCCTACGGCAGGAGTGCCATGACCTCACCCAGCACGACCACGCCGGACACCAAAACCCCACAGGGAAGTGAGAGAGCATGAGTAGCAGCACAACCACCCCGCCGCCGGTGGTCGACGTCCACGTGATCGCCCGCACCCCCGACGGAAAGATCCTGCTGTCCCAGCGCGGCGACCCCTACGGCTACGGCCGGTGGCACGCCCCCAGCAGCAAGCTCAACCTCGGCGGCCTGGCGCACCACAACTGGCCCGCCGCATAAGGGCGGGGGAGGCCTGGCGCACCCCGGCCTCCCCCGGACAACTTCGATGTGACGTGGTACCGGGCAGGGGGCGCATCGGAGAGCGGCTTCCGTGTTGATACCGGCAGTCCGGTCGGCGCCGGGAGCCTGGCGCAGTTCATGCCAGGTGCGTGTGTGACGTGGGGCGCGACGACGACCACGGCGGGTCCGCGTCCCCGTATGACATCGGGATGCGGTGATGGAGCAGGGCCGCCTGATGTGTAAGCGCAAGCGCGGGCATCGGGCTTCGCACGGCTCCAGCCGAACCTAATTGATGGAGGGTCAGGAGTCGGCCTCTGAGTCGCGCGCCCATTCCTCGCGGGGCCGCAGCTTCGCCAGGATCTGTTGGGCTTCGCTGCGGACCCCGGCGTCGGGGTCCGTTGCCAGCTCTCGGTACTGCTTGATCAGCCGGTCCGCGCCTTCGGTCGTCATCCATTCGGGGTTGCAGTCCAGGGCAGCACCGAGATGGTCCACCGAGTCGTAGTTGCCCGCCTGGCTGTAGGCCAGCAGGACGTGGCGCAGGCCGATGGTGTCTTTGCGTTCGAGCAATGCCTCGGCCGTTTCCTGGATGACCCAAGTGTCCTGGGCGTCCAGGAGAAGGCGGTGGATGACGTCCGCCGCTTCCTCGGTCCTGTCCGAACCCGCGAGCTGCCGCCCAGCCGCCCCGCGGACGGACCAGGCCGGCGAGTCCGCATCCTGAATCGCGGTGCTCAGTTCTTGATCGTCCAGGGGCGCCATGCCCCCAGCCTGCCACGGAATGCGTTGATGGCCGGGAGATTTTCGCTGCCCTGACTGCTGCGTTGCCCCGGTCTGCGCGAGGCGGTATGACTCGGTGCCGGTCTCGATGGTTGTGCCGTTGAGGGTCGGCTGATCGACGATCGCCGCGCAGAGCCGAGGGTCGGTGGAGGTCTTGGTCCAGACTCCAAACGACAGCTGCGAATTTCTGCTGGACGGGTGTTAGTTCGTCCGTCTCGTGTTCGAACAGGGAACGTCTTTCACGGCCGGTGTCCGCGTTGGCTGGTGCGGGGGCGATGGCGAGTACGGCATGGCGGACACCGCCGTCCTTGAGGTGGCGGTCTCGCAGGACCGACGGTCAGTGCGGTGTCCCTGCGGAACCCCCTGAGGCCTCGTAGGCCTCGCGGGTGGATGCGGGGATCCGTCCGCGGTCGTTCACGATGAGGCCGTGGGCGTGGGCCCATCGGCGTATCGCCTCGTCCTCGGGGCGGGGTTCGTCGTGCTTGAGGGGGCGGGCGGGTGCGCCGGGGCCGCTCCAGTCTCCGGTGCTGACGCCTTCCAGTAGATCCGCCGCCTGGTGGAAGTAGGCGGACAGCGAGGCGTACACCCCTTCCTCCGGCATGGACGCCTCGGCCCACGTTCCGATCGTTCCGTTGGTCGTGTCCAGGAACGTCCCGTAGAAGCCGTCGCTCTCGGCGGCGATCGGCAGCCACTCCTGGCGCCAGAGCGGGTAGTCGGGGTCCTCCGGCGGGTCCGTCCTCTCCAAGGCCAGCTGCCGGAGGTAGACCCGCTGGATGTCCTCCAGGCCGAGCAGGAGGTGGTACCCGCCGGGCAGGGGCACGTCGCACCCCCGCTGCACCAGGGTCTCCCGGCGATCGGTGCGCTCGTCGGCATCCACGTCGTGCGCCAGGAGCCACTGCCGTACCTGCGACGGCAGTTCCAGGCCCATGTGGAGTTCGGCCCGGTCGATGGCCTCCTGGTTCCCCGGACCGCCGAGGGTGGCGAAGACCTCGGGGTCGTTCCGCTCGATCCATGTGGCCACCCGGGCCCACGCCTCCCGGACGTCCTCTGCCTGGCCCATCGGAGTGCCCTTCGTGTGCGACGGCTGCTGAACACGCATGGGAGAACCGTAGGGGTGGCCACTGACAAGGACGCCCGGCCCGGGGGTCGGGATGGCCTTCACGCCTTGGGCGACTGGTAGATGGCGGCGGCCATCGCTCCCAGGTGCTTGTTGGCCCTGAGTGCGAGGTCGATGGCGACGCTCACGGAGTCGCTGGGCACGGGGATGTTGTTCACGTAGATCGCGAAGGCGTAGCGGTGGCCGTCCTTCGCGTCGATGTAGCCGGCGAGCGCCTTCGTGCCGAGGGCCAGCTTGCCCTGGTAGGAGCTGACCAGGGTGCCGGTCTTCGCGCGGATGTGTCCTGCGGCGGGATCGGTGTGCTCGATGACGTCGGCGAGCGAACCGTCGACGCCCATGCTCGGCATGGAGTCGTAGAAGACGTCGAAGTCGTCCTGTCGTGCCAGCTGCCGCAGCAGCGCCACCTGGGCGGTCGGTGTCGCCTTGTCGTCGGGGAGGCCCTGGGCATCGACGAGGCTCACCGCATGCGGATCCACACCTGAGCGGGTGAGGAACTCCTTCTCGATCCGCATGCCGTCCGCGTAGGTTCGTTGCCCGTTGTGTGCCGCCATCAGCGGCGGCAGGAGGTTCGCCCCGAGATTGTGGCTGACCTTGTTGATCAGCTTCGCGTACTCCTTGAAGGGCGGAGAGGTATAGGTCGCCGATACGGGCAGCGAGTTCACTCCCGCCGGCGGAGGAAGCCTGCCGTCGGGGTTAGCTCCCAGCGCGGGGGCGGATACGCTGACGCCGTTTCTGGCGAGTGCCTCGATGAGGACGGTGCGGGCGAACGCCGCCGGGTCGGGGACCTGGTAGGTCGTCACGAAGGGGGCCTTCGCGTCCGCGGGGACGGAGCCTCGGACCCGGATGTGACCGGGGCTCACGCTTTCGGTCGTCACCGTCGGCTTGGTTCCGGCGGGTGTGGTCGTCACCTGCGCGTCGACGTCGAAGGCGGCCGTCTTCGGGCGCCAGTCGGCCTTGGCCGGCTCGCCGGGTGCGCCCGGCGTGATGAGCACGTCGATCAGGTTGTCGTTGACGACGGTCGGGGTGACCGGCAGCCCGCCGATCGACACCGGGTCCCAGAGCCGGTTGTCGATCACCACGTCGCCGTCGACGTGGCGGACTCCACTGGCCGCGACCTGTCGGGCCAGTTCGTCGACACCCGCCAGCGGATCCTCTCCGGTGACGGTCGCCATGCCGGGGACGGCGTTGGCGTCGTAGTGGTCGAAGTCGGGGACGTCCAGTCCGCCTGACGGGGTGGTCCGCCCGCCGAGTGCCAGATCGCCGCTCCCGACCAGGATGAGGTCGCCGGAGAGCCGACCGTCCGCGGAGACCGTACCCGAGTGCACCACGGGTGTACGGAAGCGGTGGTCGTCACCCAGGACGTCGAGCGCAGCGCTGACCGCGAAGGTCTTGGCCGTCGAACCGGTCATGAACTGGGAGTCGGCGCCCTTGGATTGGACGACCTTCCCCGTTTGCAGATCGGCGACCTGCAGGCCCCACCGGCCCGACGACCACGGCGCGGTACTCATGAGCCTCTGCAGATCGGCGCTCACCCGTGTGGCACCCGGTGCCGGAGCGGCTGGGTTGTCCGTGGTGTCGGGGGAGCACGCCGTCATCGCCACGGCGGCCGTCATCGAGGCGGCCAGCGCCAGGGCGGTACGCCGCCGTGCCCGAGGTGTCCTGGTTCCGGCGGGGGAGTTGCTCGACATTCGTTATTCGTTCTTTCCTGTTCGACTTTCGCGCTCGATCGAGCGCTTCCGGCCCTGGCCGAGGGCGATGCTGCCGTTGCGGCTGTTCCCGTACGTCGGTTCACGAGCGCAGGGCCCGGACCGCGACCGTGCGCGACGCCCGGGCCGCCTGGAGGACCAGCGCGAGGCAGGTGGTGACCAGCGTCCCGGCGGCGAGTGCCCCGAGCGTGGCCCAGGGGAGGCCCGCCAGGACGCGGACGACGTCGGTCCGGGCGCCCAAGGCGATGGTGAGGCTCGACACGGCGACGAACAGCGCGCCGAAGACGATCGCCGTCCCCGCGTAGATCGCCCCCTCGTAGACCATCGACCGGGTGACCACGCCCGGCCGCGCACCGGCCACCGTCACGACGGCGGAGTCACGGGCGCGCTCCCGCCCGACGAGGGCGATCACGGCGAGGCCCCCGACCCAGGACACGACGAAGACCCAGCCCAGCACGACCAGGATGTCGTCCAGCCCGGCGCTGCCTCCGGGCATGACCTCCCCCATCACCAGGAAGAGGCCGACGAACGACAGGGAGAGCGCGAAGGGCAGCACCGTGGTGACGCTCCTCGCCGCGCGGGCCCGGCACGACTGCACGGCAAGGTGCCAGGCGACGCCGCGCGAGGGCACCAGCGCCGTCCAGAGCTTCATCAGCGGGGTGAGCACCCACGGCCCCATCAGCAGCAGCAGGCAGACGAGGAAGAGGTTCCCGGCGAACGCGAAGGCCGTCCGCTGGGCGAGCCCGCCCTTGAGGTCGAGGCCCAGGCCGGGGATCCACATCCCGACCACGCCGGCGAGCAGGCACAGGGCGAGGCCGCCGCGGGCCACGCCGGGCCGTGCCGGGGGATCGGAGACGTCCCGGAAGGCGTGCATCTCCGGCGTCCTGGCGGCCCGCCGGGTGACGCCCCAGCCGCCGAGCAGGCACGGAACCAGTCCGCAGAGCACGCTCACGCCGACGTACCAGAACCGGAACCCGACCGAGGCCCCGTGCAGTTCGAGTCCCGTCCCCTTCCACTGCGCGAGGGTGACACCCGCGACCAGCAGGGCGAGCGGTGCGGCCAGCGCGCCGGCCACCGCGCCCAGCACCACCGTCTCCGTCCGCAGGACGAACCTGACCCGGTGGCGCGGAATCCCGAGGATCACCCACAGGGCGTGCTCGCGCCGCTGGGTCGTCAGCGTCAGACCGACCGCGGAGGCGACGATGCCCACGGCGGCGAGCACGGTGAAGAAGACGATGTTGCCGCCGAGGGCGATCGACGCGGAGACCATCCGTGCGTCACCCGCCGCCCGCGCCGCCGAGACGGCGGTGAACATCGCGATGGCCGAGCCCGCCGAGCACGCCGCGCCGACCGTGGCGCACAGGAGCGTCCACCACCACATCGACGCCTGCCGGCGGATGTCCGACAGCACGAGCCGGATCACGACTGCTCCCCGCCCGCCTCGTCCGCCGACTGCGCGGCGAGGACGGCGTCGCCCACCGCGCGGGAGTCGCCACCGGGGATGACGGCGTGGACCCGCCCGGACCCCATCACCACGACCTGGTCGGCCCGTGCGGCCGCATGGGGGTCGTGGGTGACCATGAGGACGGTGCTCCCCTGCGCGGGGAGCGCCTGCAGCCAGTCGAGCACCACATGACCCGACTTGAGGTCGAGCGCACCCGTCGGCTCGTCGGCGAAGACGATCCGCGGCCGGTTCGCCAGCACCCGGGCCACCGCGACGCGCTGGCGCTCGCCGCCGGAGAGGCGGTCGGGGCGTCGCCGCGCGTGCTTGGCGATGCCGAGCCGCGCCATGGCGTCCTCGACCCGAGCCCTGGGCACCCGGCGGCCGGCGAGCCGCGCCGGCAGGGCGATGTTGTCCTCGACCGTCAGCGAGCTGACGAGGTTGTACTCCTGGAAGACGAAGCCGATGTTCTCGCTGCGGAACGCGGCCTGCTTGCGGGGGCTGAGCGAGCGGACGTCCGTCCCGAGGATCTCGACGGACCCCGCGGTCGCCGGCTCCAGCCCGGCCGTGCAGAGCAGGAGCGTCGACTTGCCCGAACCGGAGGGGCCGACGACGGCGGTCAGCCGGCCTTCGGGAATCTCCAGGTCGATGTCGTGCAGGACGCGCGTCGTCTCGCCCCGGCGGCCGGGAATGGGGAATTCCGTCCGAAGGCCGTGCAGACGAATGCACGGCACGGGAGTGGTAGTGGCAGTGGTAGTGGAAAATGGCATGAATCAAGGAAAGCAGGGCCGGGCAGTGGAGCGCACGGGAGCCTGCACTGCTGTCGGAAGTAGACCTGGATCTACCGCCCGACCGATCCGAACTGTGCGAAAATATTGATCATGGCGCAGATTCGTGTTGCCCGGAGACTGCTGACCGAATTCGTCGCAGCGGCCGCCTTTCCGATTCTCCTGATTTCCGTTCTCGCTGCGCCGGTCTCGGTTCCGGTGGTGGCCGAACTGGACCGCTCCAGGGCGCAGTGGTGCGGAGTCCGGACGATGCCGCTGCGACCCGCCGACCGCAGCTGGCCGCAGTGGGTCGCCGGTCGGCTGCGGACACGGTCGGTGTGGCGGACCGACCTCCCGGTGTTCGTCACCGCGGCGCTCCTGTCCGCGCTCTCGCTGTTGGTGGGCTTCTTCGGATTCTTCGGCGCGCTGGCACTGGTCTTCTCCCCCGTCCTCTGGGGTTTCGGCATCGCCGCGGAAGTCGGCCCGTTCACCCCGGCCGCCCTGTGGGAAACCCTCGTGGCGGTGCCCGCGGGATTCGCCCTCGGTGCGGTCACCGTGGGCGCGCTGGCCGGCGTCTCCCTGCTCCGCGACCTGTTCCTGCGGGCCTTCGCGGGGAGCCGCAACCCCGACCTGCTCGCGAAACTGGAGGAACTCCGCGTCAGCCGGGCCTCGCTGACGGCGGCCTTCGAGAACGAGCGCCGGCGCATCGAGCGCGACCTGCACGACGGCGCCCAGCAGGAACTCGTCGCGCTCGTCATGCGCCTGGGAATCCTGGAAGCCGCGGCGACGGCCACCGACCAGGAACGGATCGTCCAGCTGGCCCGCCAGGCCCAGGCCCAGGCCGAGCGCGCGCTCGAACGGCTGAGGGAGACGGTGCGCGACATCCACCCCAGCGAACTGAGCGATCTCGGTCTCGTCGCCGCCGTCCGGGAACTGGTGGCCAGATCACCGTTGCAGGTCGAACTGACCAGCACCGGTACGGACGCCCGGCTCTCCTCGCCGATCGCCGCGGCCGTGTACTTCACGGTCTCTGAGGCCCTGACGAACATCGCCAAGCACGCGGGCGTCGGCCGCGCCCGGATCGAGCTGCGGTGCACCGAGGGCGGCGTCCGCGTCCGGGTGGGCGACGACGGCGCCGGCGGCGCGCGGATCAGCACCGGATCCGGGCTCTCCGGGCTGCGTGAGCGGATGCGGAGCGTCGGTGGGAACCTCGAAATCATCAGCCCGCCGGGCGGCGGAACGGAGGTCGTGGCATCCGCCCCGGCCCAACCCCCGTGGTGACGGAATTCGACGAAGGAATTCGACCGGGAAAAGCGATGGGAAATCGATTGTGAGAATCATCCTGGCGGACGACAGTCTGCTGATTCGCGCCGGAATCCGGGAGATCCTGGTTTCCAGCGCCCATGACGTGATCCGCGAATGCGAGGACGCCGACGAACTGGTCGCCGCCGTCGACGAACTCGCCGCCGCCGGAGCCGCCCCCGACCTGGTGATCACGGACGTCCGCATGCCGCCCGGGAACACCGACGACGGACTCCGGGCCGCGATCGACATCCGGTCGCGGCACCAGGACCTGCCGGTCCTGGTCCTCTCCGCCTACGTCACGGGCCCGTACGTGCGCGAACTCCTGAACGGCCCGGGCGCCGACGGGGCGGTCGGCTACCTGCTCAAGGAGAAGGTGGGCAGAGTGGCGGACTTCCTGCGGGCCGTCGAGACGGTCTCCGACGGCGGAGTGGTGATCGACCCCGAGGTGGTTCGCCACGTCACCCGCGCCGACCCGCCCCGGGGCCCGCTCGCCAGGCTCACGACCCGCGAACAGGAGGTGCTCGCCCTCATGGCCGAAGGCCGCTCCAACGCGGAGATCGCGGCGGAGCTGTTCCTCTCGGGCGCCGCCGTGGCCAAACACGTGGGGAACGTCTTCCTGAAACTCGGCATGCCCTCCGGCGAGGACAACCGCCGGGTGAAGGCCATCCTGACCTGGTTCGCATACAACTAGGACTTCGACGCCGTTGCGCGTGGCGCGGCGCCGTCGTCGGTTTGCGGAGGTCGTGGGTGGTCAGCCGTAGGGGATGACGGCGAGGGGGCAGTGGACGTGGTGGATGGCGGCGTGGGCGACGGGGCCGAGGTGGTGGTGGCGGAGGGGGAGGTGGCGCAGGCGGCGGCCGAGGACGAGGAGGCGGGCGGTGGCGGCCGCGTCGACGAGTTCGACGGCGGGCTTGCCGCGGACCAGGTCGGTGGTGACCTCGACGTCGGGGTGGCGGCTCCGGAGCGGGGCCAGGGCGGAGGTGAGGCCGTCCCGTTCGACGCCGGAGACCTCGCGCTCCAGGCCGCCGATGGCGTCGAAGGCCATGTACTCGCTGCCGGCCGGCGGGGACCAGACGTGGACGACGCGTAGGGGAGCGGAGCGCAGGGCGGCGGCCCGGAACGCGAACTCCAGCACCTCCTCGGCGGGGTGGGTCAGGTCGAGGCCGACGGTGACCGGGCCGTCCGGTTCGTCCTGGTCGGCGCGGACCAGGACGACCGGGCAGGCGGAGCGGCGCAGCACCTCCTGGCTGACCGAGCCGACCAGGAAGCCGCGCAGGGTGCCGAGCCCGCGGGAGCCGAGGACGAGGAGGGCGGCGCGGTGCGAGGCGGCCTCCAGGGCCTCGACCGGATCGGCGGACACGGCGGCGGAGGCGACGGGGAGGCCTGGCACCAGGGCGGTCAGTGCTGACTCGCGCTCGGCGAGGTGGGCCAGGGCGCGGTGGTAGGTCTGGTCGCTGCCGACCACGTCCCGCTTGGGCCAGGGCCAGGCCTCCAGGACCTCCAGGGGGACGGCGCGGCGCTGCGCCTCGTGGGCGGCCCACTCGGTGGCGGTGAGGCTCTCGAGGGAGCCGTCGAAACCGACGACCACCGGGCCGGTGGGGCCGGTGGCGCCGGTGGCGCTGGGGTCGACGGGGCCGGGGCCGGTGGCGCCGGCCGGCGGGGGTTCGGACACGGGGAGCTCCTCGGGTTCCGCGGCGCGGGGAGGGCCGTACCCGGCCGCCGGGGCCGCCTCAGGACTGCGACCCCAGTATCGGCGGTGGGTGGGGACGGCACCTCCCGGGGCGCTCAGGCCTGCTGCGGGGCCGGGTCCGAGAGGGCCGGGTCCGAGGGGGTCGGGTCCGAGGGGGTCGGGTCCGAGGGGGTCGGGTCCGAGAGGGGCGGGAGGAAGCCGTCGGCGAGGGGTTCGCCGGTCAGGGCGGCGTCGACCCGGGCGTGGATGTGGGCGAGGGTGGTGGGGCAGGTGAGCGGCTGGTCGCGGTGGCAGTTGAGCATGTGGGTCAGGACGGCCGCGGCGTGCTCCAGGCGGCGGGCGCGGGCCAGCATCCCGGCGCGCTGGGCCTCCAGCAGGGCCCGGCGTTCGGCGGCCTGTGCGGTGGCGAGGACGGCGCTGGTGCCGGCCACCGGGATCATGCCGTCCACGTGCCAGAGCTGGACCAGGGCGAGGCGTTCCAGGGCCGCGCGGTCGTAGTAGCGGACCCGGCCGCGGCGGGTGGTGGGGGTGACCAGGCCGCACTCCTCGTAGTAGCGCAGGGCGGGGACGGAGAGGCCGAAGGCCGCCGAGACCTCGGTGATGGAGTGGAGGTCGGACATCCGTGGTTCCTTTCCGGGCTCGCCGCTTGCGCAGTCGCTCGCACCGCCCGCTCGCACTGTCCGCTTGCACCGCCCGCTTGCACTCAAGCGCACTTGAGCGAGAACGCTTAGGCAAGCCTAACTTCCGTGATGCGAAGGGTATCCGCCCATGCCTTCTCCGACCGCCGCAACGGTCAGCACGACCACACCGACACCGCCAGGGACAGGGACAGGGACAGGGGAAGCGACACCGACGGCGACTCGCGCGGCGCCGGCCTCCGGTGCGCTGCTGGTGCTCGGCTTCGTCCTGCTCAGCCTCAACAGCCGGGTCGCCTTCGGGCAGGTCGGCCCGCTCGCCCCGGTGGCCGGCTGGGGCGCGGGCACCGTCACCGTGCTGGCGCTGATACCCCCGCTCTGCATGGGCCTGTTCGCGCCGCTGGGCGCGCTGGCCCGGCGGCGGCTCGGCGAGGAGCGCGGGTTGTTCTGGGCGAGCGTGCTGCTGGTCGCCGGGGCGGTGGTGCGGACGCTGGGGATGCCCGGACTGTACGTGGGGACGGCGTTGGTGGCCGCCGCGGTGGCGGTGGTCAACGTGCTGATCCCGGTGTTCGTCCGGACCCGCTTCGCGCCCCGGCGGATCGGCACCATGATGGGCGTCTACGCGCTGTCCATGGGCGCCGGTTCGGCCGTGGTGGCCGCGCTGGTCGCGCCCGTCGCGGGCGCGTGGTCCTGGGAGGCGGCGATCGCGCTCGCCGTCGTCCCGGCGGTGCTCGCGGTGGTGGGTACGGTCCCGCAGCTGCGGGGCCCGCGGCCTTCCCCGGCGGCGGTCGCCCCCGGGGTGCGGCGGCCGGTCGGCCGGACGGCGCTGGCCTGGAGCCTGACCGCCTACTTCGGCATCCAGACCCTGGTCTTCTACGCCACCCTGGCCTGGCTGCCCACCATCCTGGTCGGCGCGGGAGTGAGCCGGACCACCGCCGGCACCGACCAGGCCGTGATGATCCTCGGCCTCGCCGTCGGCGGCTTCCTCGCGCCCGTCCTGGCCGCCGCCCGCCGGGACCAGCGTCCGCACATCCTCGGCGTGGTCGCGGTCTGCGTGCTCGGTCTGCTCGGCCTGCTGCTCGCCCCCGCCGCCGGGGCGCCGGTCTGGGCCGGGATCCTCGGCATCGGCATGGGAGGTGGGCAGGCTCTGGCCGGGGTGCTGTTCACCCGCCGGGGCACCGACCACGACCACGTCGCGGCGCTGTCCACGATGGCCCAGACCGGCGGCTACCTGATCTCCGCGGCGGGCCCGGCGCTGCTCGCCGTCCTGCACGGCTCCACCGGGGCGTGGACGGTTCCGCTGCTCGCGCTGATCGGCCTGCTGCTGGTGGGCGCGGTGCTGAGCATGCGGGCGGGGCACGACGGGGGGTACGGCGGTGGGCGCGGTCGGGAGCGTTGTTGAAGGATTTTCTCGTCGCGCTGTCACACTCGGGCGCCGGGATCCGTCGGGTCGGTGAGAGCACGCCGGACGCCCGAGAGGAACACGACCATGAGCACCGACCTGAGCACCGACCGCGCCGACCGCACTGCCCGCTCGATCACCGCCGAGATCCCGCTGCGCCCCCGGATGGCCACCGACCCGAGCGCGCTCGTCCCCGAACTCGCCGACGTGTCGGCCGCGTTGTTCCGGGCGGTCGGCAACCGCTCGCTCCCGCGCGGCACCGTCAGCCTGGTCCAGCTGCGGGCCGGGCAGCTCGCCGGCAGCACCTACCTGACCGTCCTGCACACCGGGTTCCTGCGCAAGGCCGGTGAGTCGGAGGAGCGGATCACCTCGGTGGCCAGCTGGCAGGACTCGCCGTACCTGACCGCACCCGAGCGGGCGGCCCTGGCGCTGGTGGACGCCGTCCTGCGGCCGAACCCGGACGGCGAGCGGGTGTCGGACGAGCTGTACGCCGAGGTCGCCGCGCACTACGACGAGAAGGCGCTGGCCACGCTGATGCTGGCGATCGGCCAGGTGAACTTCTTCACGGCGATCGCGCTGATCGCCAAGCCTGTCCCCGGGAAGGCGTTCACCGACCCCTGGGCCTGAACTCCGAGGGTCTGAACTCCGGCCCGGGACCGGCCCGTCGGGCGTTTCGCCCGGCGGGCCGGTCCCGTGTTTCAGCGTGCGGCCGCGTTTCAGCCGGCGGCGAGGAGGCCGGAGACCAGGGCGCGCAGTCCGTCGCGGTAGGTGTCCTGGGCGGTGAGGGCCTCCCAGTGGCCGGCGACCTGGGCCAGGCGGGGGTGGACGGCCGGGTCGAGGCCGGCGAAGACCTGCTCGCGGTAGGTGGGGCGGTCGTCGGCGGTGCGGCGCCTGGCGGCGGTGGTGCGGACCACGATCTCCCCGGCGGTGTAGTACCAGATCGCGCGGTAGCCCTGGGCGGCGCGTTCCGGGGTCAGGCCGCAGTCGACCAGTCCGTCGACGATCTGCTCGACGAACCAGAGGGCGTGGGTGGAGAACAGGTCGTCGGCGGCCAGGACTTCGACGATCCAGGGGCAGGCGGCGAGCGCGTCGTGGATCGCGGCGGCCGCGGTGAGGACGCGCTCGCGCGGGTCGGCCGGGAGTTCGACCGGGTGGAGGGTGCGGGCGGCGTAGTCGTCGAGCAGCAGGACGAGCAACTCCTCCTTGTTGCGCACGTGGTGGTAGAGCGCCATCGGGGTGCTGCCGATGTCGGTGGCCAGGCGGCGCATGGTCAGTCGCTCGACGCCCTCCTCGGCCACGATCCGGCGGGCCGTCTCGACGACCTCCTCCCGGGAGATGCGGGGAGGACGGCCGGTGGCCTTGCGGGGAGTGGGGGAGGGCTGCTGCATGCCCTCATCATGCCCCGTCCGGGGGGTCCGTGGTGCCTCGCCCGCCCTGTGCGGCTCGACAGGGGAGAGCCTCCGAGGGTACTTTCCTTACATGTACAGAAACTCGCGAGGCCGACCCGGCCTGGTGCTCGCGGCGGTCACCGTCGCCCAGTTCGTCTTCGCCCTCGACATGTCGGTGGTCAACGTCGCGCTGCCCGCGATCCGCGACGGCCTGGGCTTCGCCCCGCTCGACCTCTCCTGGGTCGTCCACGTCTACGCGCTCACCTTCGGCGGGCTGTTACTGCTGGGCGGCCGCGCCTGCGACCTGTACGGGCGGCGGCGGTTGCTGGTGCTGGGGCTGGCCGTCTTCGGGCTCTGCTCGCTCGCGGGCGGGCTGGCCCAGCACCCGTGGCAGCTGGTCGCCGCCCGGGCCGGGCAGGGCGTGGGCGCCGCGGCGGCCGCTCCCGCCGCGCTGGCGATGCTCACCACCGCCTTCCCCGAGGGCCCCCGGCGGGTCCGCGCCCTGGGGGTGTGGAGCGCCGCCAACGCCGCCGGTGGCGCGCTGGGCGTGCTGGCCGGCGGGGTGCTGACCGAGTACGCCAGCTGGCGCTGGGTCATGCTGGTCAACCTGCCGATCGTGGCGACGGCGCTCGCGCTGCTGCCCCGGGGGATCGGGGCCGGGGCGCAGCCCGTCCGGCGGGAACGGCTGGACGTGCTCGGCGCGGTGCTGGCCACCGGGGGAGTCGGGCTGCTGGTGTTCGGCGTCGTCCGGACCGAGAGCCGGGGGTGGGGCTCGCCGGCCACCCTGGCCGCGCTGGGCGCTGCCGTCGCGCTGCTGGTCGCCTTCGTGGTCACCGAACTCCGTTCCCCCGCACCGCTGTTGCGGCTCGGGCTGCTGCGCAGCCGCTGGGTCGCCGGGGCGAACGTGCTGGTGTTCCTGGCCGCCGCCGGGCAGTTCGCGGCCTTCTACTTCGTCTCGCTCCACCTCCAGCAGGTGCTCGGCCTGGGCGCCGCCGCCACCGGGGCCGCGTTTCTGCCGTTCTCCGCCGGGCTGGTGGTGGGCTCGCTGTTCGCGACCCGGATCACCGCGCACCGCAGCCCGCAGGTGGCCCTGGTGCCCGGGGCCGTACTGGCCGCCGCCGGGCTGGGCTGGTTCGCGCTGATCAGCCCGGAGGGCGGGTTCCTCGGCGACGTCCTGGGCCCGTCCCTGGTCACCAGCCTCGGCACCGGGCTGGTGCTGGCCCCCGTCGCCGCCGCCGCGACCGCCGGTGTCGCACCCCGCGAGGCCGGGGCGGCCTCCGGCCTGCTCAGCAGCTCGCGCCAACTCGGCGGCTGCGTCGGGCTGGCGGCCCTGGCCACCCTCGCCGCCCACCGCACCGCCTCGGCCGCTGCCTCGACCACCGGATCGACCACCGGCTCGACCGCCGGATCGGCCACCGGCCGGGCCGCCTTGGACGCCGGGTACGCCCTCGGGCTGGCCGCCGGCGCCGTGCTGTTCGCGCTGGCGGCGGTCGTCGCCGTCACCGTCCTGCCCCGGCGGCGGCCCGGTGTGCCCGAGGGGCGTCCGCTCGTCGCCGGGGAACGCCACGAAGAACTCCGACTGGAAGGAACCTCCTCATGACCACCACCCCGATCGCCGTCGTCGACCTGTTCGCCTCGGCGCTGCACTTCCGCCCCGACGGCGAACTGCGGTCCACCGAACGGCGGATGGCCGGCGGTGGTGCCGGCACCGAGGGCGCCTGGCAGGTCGCGGCGTTCCACGTGGAGACCGACGCCGACGTGCACGCCGACCACTGGGAGATGCACCCGGAGGCGGAGGAGGCGGTGTGCTGCCTGGCCGGCGGTGCCCGGGTCTTCTTCCGGCCGGTCGAGCCCGGAGCGGCCGAGGAGTCGGTGCGGCTGACGGCCGGGAGCGCCGTGGTCGTCCCGCGCGGCCGCTGGCACCGGCTCGAACTCGACGGCCCCAGCGACCTGATGTCGATCACGCTGCGGGCGGGGACCCGGTTGGAGCGGCGGGGCGCCGAGGGCTGACCGCCGGGCCGGGGTGGCCGGTAGGCGCGGCGCGGATCCCGGGAGGGTTACTGGAACGCGGCGACGGCCCTCCGCCCGTGGGGTGGAGGGCCGTCGTGTGGCAACCTGCGGCGTCCGGGTCGGATGACGGATCGTCAGACTGCGGCGCGGGCGGCCTTGGTGCGGGCGGAGTCGAAGACGGCGGCCGGGTTCCCGTAGTACAGCCACGGGCCGGCGATCTCCCGGCCCATCCCGCGGAAGAGGTCCAGGGCCTGCGCCGGGCGGCCGTTCTCGATCAGGGCGTGGGCGATCCAGCCGCGCGCCGCGACGATGCCGGGGTGGGCGGGATCGGCGGCCGCCAGGTCGAGCAGGGCCGCGTCCACGGCGGCCGTGTAGGCGGGGGAACGGTAGAGCGAGGAGGCGGACCTGTCGCGCAGGATCTGCTCCCAGTACGCCCGCAGCTTGAGTGCTGTCAGCAGGCTGCCGGCCGGTGCGCCGGCGATCGCCTTGTCGGCGAACTCGTGCATCAACTCGTTGCTGCCGAGCCACTTCTCGCACCAGTACTGCAGGGCGGAGGTGTGCGCGCCGATGTGGTGGGGCTCGCGGGCCACGATCTCGGCCCACAGCGCGCGGTAGCGCTCGTGCGACCAACCCTGGCCCATCGCGATCGACTGCTGTGCCACCCAGGCGTTCGGGTCCCCGGCCGGGGCGAGCCGGACCGCCTCGTACGACACCTCCTCGGCCTCCTGCAGCACCTGGTGGAAGCCCATGGCCTGCTCGCGGGTCACCTGCGAGGCGTACTTCGCGGTGCGGATCTGCCACGCCCGCTTGACCAGCGCCTCGGTGTGCACCTGGGCGGCCTGGGGGTTGTCCGGCTGCTCCTCGCGCCAGTCCCGGAGCCAGCCGTCGTCGGTGGCCGCGAGGCGGCTGAACGGGCCCATCCGGGAGTAGCGGGTGCTCCAGTCGCCGTCGCCGCCCGAGAGGTGGGCGGCGGCCGGGCGCCAGTCCCCGGCCCTGGCCGCGTCAAGCGCCGCCCGCGCCGCCGGGTCGGTGGGTTCGTCGCCCACCTCGACCAGTTCGGCGCGCGGCACCAGACCCGCCGCGGCCGCTTCGAGCCCCCTGGAGGCCTTGCGGCGCTTGTTGAGCCAGAGGCCCAGCCTGACGAGGAGGATGACGAGGGGGACGATGACGAACGGGTGGGACATGTACCTGCTTCTCCACGGAACTTCTTCGCACAGGTGTGCGTTCGGTGAAGATCGTACCGTTCGGGTACGGAGCCGTGAACGGTGTGCGCATCGAAGGACCGTCCGGGTTTCCGCTGCTCCTCGCACGCGCGTCCGGCCCGGGGGGTGAACGATCGCCGGGTCGCGCCGATCCCCGGGCGGAGGCGGTAAGTTGGCGGCTGCCGATTGTGGGGAGGACCACTGACGTGAGCACCGACGAGGCTGCGCTCGGCAGCGCCGTCAAGGCCGTCATCGCCGCCGTGAGTGCCGATGACGTGGCCGGGCTGTACCAGGCGGTGATGCCGCCGGCGGGTGAGGACACCCCTCCGGCCGAGGTCGCCCGATGGTTCGGGCTGCTCCTCGTCCACCTGGCGCTCACCGCCGCGTCCGCTTCGGAGCTGGAGCGCGGCAGTTCCCGGGAGACGGTCTCGGAGTGGCTCGGGGAGGTGCTGGGGCCCGTACCGACCCCGGCGCTGCTGCGCGCCGGGGATCCGAGCCGCATCGACCACGTCGAGGCGGTGAGTGCCGCGGAGAGCTACGCCCGGTGCCGGGAGTACGCCGTCGACCTGATCCGGCTGGGCCTGGTCGACCCGACCGAGGAACCGGACGAGCGGGGCGTCGACGCCCACTGCGCGGTGACGAACGACAAGCAGATGCGGATCACCGTGATGGCGATGCTCGGCCGCCTCGGCGCCGGTCCCGGCGTGCGCGGTTGACGGAGCCGCGCTTCGTCGTGGGGCCGGGCTACGCGCTGTACCAGGGGCCGCTGGCGGACAGCGCGCCGCACCGGCACGCCGCGTTCCAGGTCGCCGTGGCGGCGCCGGGCGGCGAGGTGACGATCGCGGACGGCGCCGGGGTCAGGCACCGGGGTGAGGCGGTGGTGGTGGCGCCGATGGTGCGGCACCGGATGGCGCCGACCCGCCGGGTGCTGGTGTTCTACGTCGACCCGCGCTGCGCGTTCGCGGACCGCCTGCGGGCGGAGCACGTCGACGGCGTCCGGGTGGCGCCCCGGTGGCGGGAGTTGACGGAGGAGGACGTCCGTCCGTCCGGGGTGCTGCCGTCGGCCGAGGTGGACGCCCGGCTGCGGGCGGCGATGGAGGCGCTCGCGGGCGACCGGGTCGCGCTGCCGGGGCTGGCCGCGCAGGTCGGGCTCTCGCCGCAGCGGCTACGGGCGTTGGCCCGGCGGCAGTTGGGGGTGCCGCTGGCGCGCTGGCGGATCTGGCTACGGCTGGCCCGCGCGGCCGACGCGCTGGGCGAGGGGTGCACGCTCGCCGAGGCGGCGGTGGCGGGCGGCTTCGCGGACCAGGCGCACTTCACCCGGCAGATGCGGGAGATGACCGGGCTCACGCCGTCGCAGGTGCTGCCGGTGCTGCGCGCCTCGGGCCCGGGCCGAAGGTCGTCGGGCCCGAGCGGTTCGCGCCCGGCGGCCTGCTCGCTTCCGGCCTACGCGCGGTGGGCCACGTAGATCGACATCGAACCGGTGACCGTCGCGACCGTCTCGGCCTCGCGCACGCCGTGGAACCCGGCCTCGGCGATCAGCCGCGGCAGGATGCCGTCCGCGTTCGGCTGGGTGTCCTCCTTGCCGTCCGCCAACTGCACGATGCGGAAGGCCAGGCGCATGGCCGTCGTGCGCTGGCGCCCGTAGTCGGCGATCACCAGCTTGCCGCCGGGGCGCAGCGCCGCGTGCACGGACGCGAGGACGGCCCGCTTCATGGGGACGGGGCACTGGTGCAGGACGAGGCTGGAGACGACGGTGTCGGCGGCCCCGGTGCCGACCAGATCGGCGACGGCGTCGCCCATGCCGGTCAGCCACTCGGGGCCGGGGCCGGGGACGGGCGCGGGGCCGGAGCCGGGGCCGGTGGTGGAGCCGGTGGCGGCGGCCTTGCGGCGGGCCAGTTCGAGCGTGCCCGGGTCGGGGTCGACACCGATGACGCGGGCACGCGGCTCGACGCGGTTGAGGAGCAGCGCCAGCGAGCCGGTGCCGCAGCCGACGTCGACGATCACGTCCTCGGGGCGCGGGGCCGCGTGCATGGCGAGCAGGCTGCGCCAGAGGCGTTCGCGGGTGAGGGAGACGATGGGGTCGTAGAGGCGCAGCGGGGCGAGGCGGCCGGCGGCGGGGGTGAAGGCGCGATCGGTCATGAGGGCCAGTCTCGGGGGCGGTCGCCGTGAGGTCTTGAACGAATCGCTCGCCCACCACGCCGGCAGCGCGGGGGAGCGGCCGCCGCGGGTCAGCGGCGCCGGCCCGCGTAGGCGGGGGAGACCAGCGCGATCAGCACCGCGGCCACGCCGACCTGGAGCAGGTGCCGGATCCAGTCGATCCCGCCGGTGTGCCGCACTCCGAAGTACGAGGCGGCGGCATTGCCGAGCACCGCTCCGGCCGCGCCGACCAGGATGGTCAGCCACAGGGGCACGGGCTGGCGGCCGGGCAGCACGAGCTTCGCCAGCAGGCCTACCACCAGTCCCGCGACCAGGGCCCACAGAATCGTCATGGTCTCTCCTTCGGGTCGTTGTCGTTCTTCGTCGTTCTTCGCCAACGCCCGCCGTCTGCCCCGTCCTTGGGACGTCATGCCCGTCGCCCTGAGTTTCGGGCCGGGGGGTTTGGCCGGCCGGATCGGGGTCACACGAGGAACGGGTCGGCAGGGAACGGCCCGGACGGCACGGCCTCCTCCCCTCGGGGCCGCCGTTCGGGCCGCCGCCGACAGTTCAGAGCCCGGCCACCGTGACGACCGCACCCGGCGGCCGGGCGGCCCGTGCGTCCCGGGGGACGCACGGGCCCGTTGGACGGTCAGCCGAGGGCGTCCAGGTGCCGGTGGAGTTCCTTGTGTCCCGCCGCGTCGGGGTGCAGGCCGTCGACGAGTAGGTGGGGCTGGTCGCGGAGCGGCTCCCACAGGTCGAGGAAGTCGATGTGGTGGTCCGCGCACCAGGCCCGCAGGGCCGTGCGCAGGGCGAGCGCCCGGTCCGTGGTGAAGCGCAGGCCCTCGTAGTCGCCGGTGCGGGTCTCGTCGAGCCAGACCGGCCCGACGACGACCAGGCGGGCGTTGTGCCGCCGGGCGGTCGCGGCCAGCGAGTCGAGGTGGCCGGTGAGGTGGGCGAGCCCGTCGTGGCCGTCTCCCGGCGCGGCGAGCGGCACGGCGGAGTCGTTGATCCCCGCCGCCACGATCAGCGTGTCCGGGTGACGGGGAGGTAGGAGCGCGGGGGTCTGCGCGCTGACGTCCGCCAGGGTGCTGCCGGGGACGGCGAGGTTGAAGACCCGGTTCTGGGTCTCGTTCGCCGCGATGTGGGCCGCCGCCAGGTGCCCGGTCCAGCCGCCCTGGGGGTCGCAGCGCCCGTAGGCGATGCTGTCGCCGACGATGACGATGCGTGCCGCCGAGCGCAGCGGGTTCGCGTCCAGGTAGGCCCAGGCGGTCTCGCCCGAGGTGAGCAGGACCTGTCGCCGGGCGTAGTCGGCGACCTCGTACGCGTCGGCCGCGGCCAGCTCCTCGTCGGTCAGCCGCAGGACGGCGCCCTCGACCGTGCTGCCGAGCCTGCGTTTTAGGGTCAGGTGCACGTCCTGGCCGCTGGTGGCGATGACGGCCTCGTCGGTGATGGCGAGGGGCCTGGTCGCGTACCCGGCCAGGGCGGCCGGGGTGGTAGCGACGGTGCGCCCGAAGAGGGCGGTCTGGACCTGCCGGTCCAGCAGCGTGCCGAAGGAGAACAGGAGGTGGGGCTGGGACTCGGTCACCGTGACGCCGTGGCCTTTCACTTCTTTCGGAATGATCAACTCACTGTAGGCGGCCTGCCCGGCGGCTCGCACGCCCCCGGTTCTCGCGGGGGCGGGAGCGTGCCCGTCAGCCGTGGTCGAGGGCGTTCGGCAGCCCCTGCCGGTAGCGGACCTCGTCCTGCTGCTGGAGGGCGGCCAGCTCCGGCGGCTGGTACAGCGGCCACACGGTGCAGCGCGGGGTCGGTGAACCGTCGGCGTCCAGCAGGGCGTTGACCGCGCGGCGGGCGGATTCGTTGGCGCCCTCCATGGTGGCCAGGTCGATGTCGGTGGCGACGTAGTCGCCGGCCAGGAACAGGTTGGGTACGGCGGTCGCGGCGGCGGGGCGGTGGTCCAGGGTGCCCGCCGGGTGGACGAGCAGCTGCTCGCGGTTGGCCGGGGCGGGGCCGCCGAGGCCGGTGACGGCCGGGTCCATGAACCAGCCGACCAGGTCCGCGTCGTCCAGGACGGTCCGGCCGCCGGTGTTGAGGGATTCCTTGAGCTGGGCCCAGGTCTCGCGCACCACCTCCTCGCGCGAGCACTTGAGCGCGGGCCTGCCGTACAGGATCCCCGGCGCGTCCCACTGCGAGACGATCGCCGAGAGGCACTCGGCCGCCTGCCCGTCGCCGTAGTCGCGGCGGAAGTCCCGGCCGGGCCAGAACTGGGCCTGGCCGATGCAGGTGACGGCCCAGGGCGAGTCGACCAGGTCGACGTGGCCGTGCACGATCGGGGTGCGGCCACGCAGGTAGAACTGGACGCCGACCATCCAGTCGGTGCGCAGCAGGTCGCAGCGTGCGAGCTGGGGGTCGGCGGCGCGCAGGCCGGGGCCCCAGGTGGCCCGGGCGTGCTCGACGGGCATCGCGCTGACGTAGTGGTCGGCGACCACGGGGGCGCCCGCGCCCCGCAGCCGGACACCGCTGATCCGGCCGTCCCGGTACAGCAACTCCTCGACCTCGGTGTCGAGTTCGAACCGGACGCCGAGGGCGCGCAGCCGCTCCTCCCAGGGGTCGATCCAGGCCTCGCTGGTCGGGGCGTTGAGGACGCGGTCCGGTTCGCCGTCGTTGCCCCGGCCCAGGACGTTGTAGACGAAGGCCTGGAGGACCCGGGCGACGGTGCGGGTGCTGGCCTCCTCGGCCTTGGTCGCGACGATGTTGCGGGTGATGCCGACGCCCAGCAGGCGCTGGTAGTCGTACGACATCTCGCCGGCCCGGATGAACCGCCACCACGGGACGTGCTCCCACTGCTCGCGGCGGCGCGGTTCACAGCTGGTGAAGTGGACCAGCAGCCGGTTGACGAAGTAGGCCACCTCGGTGGCCGGCAGGTGCAGTGCGGTGTCCAGCAGGCCCGTCAGCGTCTGGAGCAGCGCGTCGGGCGTCAGCTCGCCGAGCGCCGGGGGAGCGGTCACGGTGCGGAACGGCAGCCGCAGCGCGGGGCGGTCGCCGGAGCGGGGGAACAGCTCCTCGGTCGCGTTCACCAGGTTGTCGTGGACGGTGCTCGCTCCGGTTGCGCCGGCCGACCCGCCCGGCAGCGGGATCCGGCGCAGGGTGTCCGGCAGGTTGCGGTAGAAGCCCGGGAAGAAGCGGAAGCCGTGCTCGCCCGGCAGCGGGTGCCGGCCGCCCCGGGCCGTGCCGGGCACGGCCATGCTGCGGGCCTTGCCGCCGAGCACGTCGATGCGCTCGTACACCGTCACCCGGTAGCCGCGCTCGGCCAGCTCGTGCGCCGCGCTCAGCCCGGCGACCCCGCCGCCGAGTACGGCGACCCGCCGCCCCGCCCGCCCGTCGGGCCGGTCCGGGGCGGGGCGGTCCGGCGCCGGTCGTTCCGCCGCCCGGGCCGGTGCGGTGGCGGTGAGGGTGAGGCCGGTGGCGGCCCCGGCGGCCGTGGTGAGCAGGGCGCGCCGGGTGGGGGCGGCCGTGGTGGTCGTTCGCATGCCCGGTCAACGAGCCCGCGCGAGTGCCGGGTACGGCCGGGCCCGTGGTGATGCCCGGGCCCGGCTCCACGCCGGGACCGCCATGACCCCGGGGGCGGTTCAGGCCCGCAGGGTGTCGCCCGGGGCCTGTCCGTAGGCGGTGCGGTAGAGGCCGGCGAAGTGTCCCTGGTGGGCGAAGCCCCAGCGCATGGCGATGCCGGTGACGGTGGCGGTGGCCGGGTCGGCGGCGAGCAGGTCCCGATGGGCCGCGTCCAGGCGGACCAGGCGGAGGTGGCCGAGCGGCGTGGTGCCGAGGTGGCGGCGGAAGGCGTACTGGAGGGCCCTCGGGGTGACGAAGGCGGCCCCGGAGATGTCCGCGAGGGTGACGTCCCGCTCGGCGTTCGCCTCGATGTAGGCGATCGCCCGGCGCAGGGTGGCCGGGGTGGCGTCGGTCCGGTCGGCGGGCACCGGATCCGTGCGGCCGGTGTGGGGCAGGGCCGCCAGGGTGGCGGCGGCGAGGTGCTGGGCGGCGGACGCGACCAGCAGTTCGCTGGCGCAGGCGGCCGGATTGCCCAGGACGTGGTCGCGTACGTAGGCGACCACCGCGCCGAGTTGCCGGTTGGAGGCCTCGTCGACCGGCCGGAGCCCGGTCAGCCGCACCGGGCCCCGGCCGTCGGCGCCCACTGGGTCGACGGCCTCCAGCAGGCTGCTGTCGAACATGGCGATGGTGTAGCGGGCCGTCCGGACCTCGCCCCGGTACGGGGCGTCCGGCGGGGCGACCAGGAAGGTCTCGCCGGGGCCGAACACCGTTTCCCCGCCCGGCCCGGTGCGGTCGGCGAGGGTCCCGGTGTGCATGCTGATCAGGCAGACCCGGCCGAGGCTGTCCGCGGTGTAGGCCAGGTCGTAGCCGAAGGACAGCCGGTCCACGCTCAGCGACCCGACCGAGCGGCGGCTGATGCTGGTCCGGGCGTCCGCCACCGACTTGCCGATCCGCATCGGCGTGTAGGCCGTGGACAGGAACTCCTCCGTGGCCTCCCTGCTCGCGCTGTCGAACGACAACGACTCGACCATCCCCACCACCCGTCGTCGGCGCGGCAGCCCCGAGCTGCGCGGTCGGTGCCGACGCTACGCGCCGGGCGGCGGGACGCAAAGCCGGGCCGTCGCGCTCCTGGCCGGGCCCGTTTCGTTTCCGGCGCTGTCCGGGGTCCGCTGCTTCGCTCCCGCAGCTGCGGGTGGAACGGACGGTGGAACAGGGTGGGATCGGTGCCCTCCCCCCCGGGCGCCGAGTGCCCATCGGGAAGGATCGCCATGACCGTGCGCAGGGCACAGCAGGCCCGGCCGCCGAGCTCCGGCGCCGACCTGTCCGGACAGCTCGCGGAGCTCGTGGCGGAGGCCGAACGACAGTTCCAGGAAGGGCTGTTGGCGTTCACCGCGCAGGACGCGGCGCTGGCCCGGAGGATCGCCGACGACCTCGTCCGGGCCGTCGGCACCGCTGCCGGGCAGGAGCGGTTGCCGGTGATCGACCGGCTGGAGGCCGTCCGTGAAGCGCTCGCCGTGATCGCCGTCGGCATCGCCCGCACCCACGGCCAGCTGGCCTGGTTCCTCGCCCGGGCCAGTACCGTGCTGACTCCGGTGCTGGCCTGGCGGTCGCTGCCCGCGGACCGGCAGCGGTCCTTCGGCACCGTCGTGCCCGGTATCGGCGAACTGGCCGACGCCGAGACCGCCGTCCGTCGGCTGGCTGCGGGGCTCACCCGGGTCGGCACGGCGGGCGTCGCTCCGCAGCCCGGCCCGAAGGTGGGTCCGGACGGCGTGGGTCCGGACGGCGTGGGTCCGGACGGCGTGGTGCCGGACAGGGTGGTGCCGGACGAACCGGCGTCGGACGGCCGGGTGCCGGGCAGTCTGGCGCCGGACGCGGTCGCGTGACGTCGGCGGGCGGCCCGTCCGGCTGATTCAGAGATAGATGATTCGGGCACCCGCCCAACCGTCCGACCACGGCCACTCAGGAAGGGGCGCTGATCATGACCACGCGTGACGACCACCGGACCCAGCCGGACGAACCGGCGGAGGAGCGGTTCGCCGAAGAACGTTCGATCACGGCCCCCACCCCGGCCGACGTCCGGGAGAAGGCGGCCGGGCCGGTCGGGGACCGGGAGCGGTCCGCCGAGGAGCGTTCGATCATCGCCCCGACCCCCGCTGACGTCCGGCGCAGGGCCGAAGGGCAGCACGATGCCGACGAGGGTGCACCGGAGCCGCCCGGAGCGGACGCCGTGTCGCCCTGACGAGCCGCCGCCGACTCCCGCTCCGGCATCCGTCCGGCATCCGCCGCCGGACGGATGCCGGACGTGCGCATGCGGGGAATGTTCGCGGGAGCAGTGCGCAACGGGCGCGGAATCCATGGCGATCCGGGGCGGTGGACCGGCCCGGAGAGGGTAGCCGAGCGCTGCCGCCGTCGGGTGCTCAACGCCGTGACGGACGACCCCGAACCCCTCGGTCACCGAATGGAGAGCTGTCCGCATGTCCGTCGCCACCTGCCGCCCCACCGCCGTCACCCTGCCCGAGGGCCCTTTTCCGCACGTCTCGTTGGAAGCGCATCTCCGGTTCGACGCCTCGCTCCCGTACGCGATCTGCCTGGCCTTCCCGCCGGTCGACGACGGGGACGAGGAGGTCCGCTGGTTCTTCGCCCGGGAGCTGCTGCACGAGGGGCGGCACGCGCCGGCCGGGCACGGGGACGTGACCGTCGCCCCCGGGCCGCGGGGGCGGACCCTGGTGACGCTGCGCAGCCGTGAGGGCAGGGCCGTCATCAGCGTGCCCTCGGAGGCGGTGACCGCGTTCCTCCTCGACGCCTTCGCCCTGGTGCCGGCCGGCCGCGAGTCCGAGCACCTGGACGTCGACGCCGTCCTCGCGCGGCTGCTCCCCTGACCCCGAGCGGGCCGACCGTGCGGGGATGACCGTGCGGGGCCGACCGTGCCGGCACGACCGCGCATGGGCCGGGTCGGACGGGGTAGCCGGAAGGGCCGGGCACGACGGCAACCGGACGGAGCGGAGCACACACATGACCGCACCAGCGATCACGGCCGCAGCCGGCGTAGCCCCCTGGCCGGCCGTCCTGCTGCTGTCCCTGCTCGTCGCCGCGCTGCTCATCGGAGCCTTCGCCTGGTGCGGCCACCGTCTGGCCCGCCGTCGCCGGTTGCGGACGGAGCGGGGGGCCGCCCGCGCGGAGATCTGGCACACTCCCGACGGCACCGGCCCGCGCGGGCTCGGGCAGCGGCCCGACGAGCGCCCTCCGGGCCGGTGAGGGCGCCCGGCGACCGGAGGAGCGGCAGACGGGCCGGGCCGGTTCGTGGGCGGACGTCCTCCGGCGCACCTCGGCCGGGCCTCAGCGCCGGTGGCGGCCCCGGGGCCGGGCGGGCGCGGGGGAGGGCCGCGCCGGGAGGAAGAGGCGGGCCGCCTCCCGGCCCAGGTTGACGCCGATGGCGAGGGACAGCGCGGTGGCGGTGGCGTGCCCGAGGCCGCTGAGCCCGGCCTCCGGTTCGCCGCGGACGAAGGCGAGCAGCCCGAAGTACAGCAGCGAACCGGGCAGCAGCGACCCCAGGGCCGCCGTGACGTACGGCAGCACCGAGCTGCCCCGGTGGCGGGCCATCAGCTGGCCGGACAGGCCGACCAGGACGGCGGCCAGTCCGGTGGCCATGATCGGCTCCGCGCCCGCGTCGGCCAGCACGGAGTATGTGGTCCAGCCCGCGGCGCTGTTGACCAGGACGGCCGGCAGGGTGGCCGGCTCGGTGTTGAGCAGCACCGCGAAGGTCAGCGCGAGCAGGACGGCGGCCGCGAGTTGCAGCGGCGGGTTGGCGGGGGCGGCCGGGTCGCTCTGGGCGGCCAGGTCGGCGCCGTTGTTGACCCCGATGTAGAGCACGGTCATCACCCCGACGACCACGCCCGCCAGGAGGTACAGCACCTCCAGCAGCCGGGCGGCGGCGGTGAGGTAGAAGCCCGCGAGGCCGTCCTGCACGGCCGCGACCATCGGCCAGCCGGGCAGCAGCGCGTACAGCCCGCCGGTGATCACCACCGAGCCGCGCAGCTGCAGGTGGTTGAAGGACATCAGGATGCCGACCACCGCGGCCGGGGTCGCGGCGGCCGCGATCCGGTAGAACTCCGGCAGGTCGTGCCGTTCGACCCGGGCGGCCAGCAGACCGCCCACCATGGTGGTGACCACGGCGCTCACGAACACCAGCCAGGCCCGGGCGTCGGCCCGGCCGCCGACCAGCAGGGTGGCGACGCCGGCCAGCAGTCCGGAGGAGAGCACCAGGACCCAGGCCGGGTAGTGGCGGCAGTGCCGGCGCACGGCGCGCAGTCGTCGGTGGGCGTCGTCCACGGCGAGCCCGCCCGCGGTGATCTCGGTGACCAGCCGGAACAGCGCGGCCAGCCCGGCGTAGTCCCCGGTGGGGCGGCGGACGAAGCGCTCGGCCGTCACCGGCGGGTCGCCCTGCCCCGGTAGGTAGGAGATCGCGACCCGGGTGAAGGCGACCTGGGGGTCGCAGGGACGGACCCGGTACGTTCGCGCCACGGCGAGCATGGCCGCTTCGACGTCCTCGGCGCCCTCACCGCAGGTCAGCATCAACTCGCCGACCAGCAGGGTCAGTCCGAGCACGGCGGCGACCACGGCGGGCCCCGGATCGGCCGCACCCTCGTCCTCCTCCTCGCCGTGCCCGGCCGCCGGGTGGGCGGAGTTCGGCGAACGCAGCAGCGGCAGCATCTGCTCCGGCCAGCGGACCGCGCCGCCCGCGGGCCGGGGCGGTCTTCCGGAGAGGGGATCGCCCTCCTCCGTTGCGCCCGGTCCGCCCTGCGGCGGCACCCGCGGCCCGTCCGGCGCGCTCGGCCCGCCCGTGTCGGCCCGCGCACCGCTCTCCTCGTGTTCCGGCATCGTCGCTCCCTGACCACCCCCCAGATTCGGCTACTTTCGGCTTCCATCCGACTACCCAAGGCCATCACTTCGTGAACGTCACACCCGGAGTGCGGAAAGATCCGCGCGCCCTGACGGAGTCGGCTGTCGGGTGGGTGCCCGGGCATGTCGCGAACCGGGGCATTCTTTCGCGATCCGGGGGCAGAAGGCCGGGCACACAACCCCGACCGAGGAGGCCGGACATGCTCCCGCTGCTGTTGGTGCTTCTGCTCGCACTGATCCTGTTCGGTGCCGGCTTCGCTCTCAAGGTGCTCTGGTGGGCAGCCGTCATCGTGCTGGTCGTCTGGTTGCTCGGCTTCGTCGCCCGAGGGACCTCGTCGACCGGCGCGCGGGGCCGTTGGTACCGCTGGTAGCCGCTCACGGAGCGGCCGGCGGCGGTCGGCCGCTCCGCGCCGAGGGGCCGTCCGGTCGGGCGGCCCCGTTGTCCTTGCGCCCAGGCGGGCGGGCCCGCAGCGGCTCCCGTGCGACGGTATGACGGGACCTCCGGTACCCCCGCCCGACGGGGTGGTGCGCCCCGGTCGCGTGGAGGTCCGGTGGAGGGCCGGGCCGGCGTCTCCGGCGGCTTTTCCCGGCCTGGTGGCGGCCGTTCCCGGCGGAACGGCCGCTGGGGTAGCCTCCGTCGGGTACCCACCGCACCCGGAGCGCGGACCGGCCACGTCCGGTCCGCCCGGCGGTGTTCACGACCGGATGCCGGGCCGAGGCCCCGCGTTCTACGGAGGCGACGTTCGATGGCTGTCCCGACCACGACCGACGGCCCACGGCAGCGCCCAGCGGGCGAGCCGGAGACGGCATTGGTGAACGAGCCCGAACTGCGCCAGCTGCTCGCCGGGTTGACGGCCGTCCGGGACGGTGACTTCAGCACGAAGCTGCCCGACGACGAGCACGGGTTGCTGGGCGAGATCGCCTCGGTGTTCAACGGGATGGTCGACCAGCTGTCGCACTTCACCTCGGAGGTGACCCGGGTCGCCCGGGAGGTCGGCACCGAGGGCCGGCTCGGCGGGCAGGCCAAGGTGCCGGGCGTGTCGGGCACCTGGGCGGACCTCACCGACTCGGTCAACGCGATGGCCGGCAATCTCACCTTCCAGGTGCGCGGGATCGCCCAGGTGACCACGGCGGTGGCCCGCGGCGACCTCACGCAGAAGATCGAGGTCGACGCCCGGGGCGAGATCCTGGAGTTGAAGAACACCGTCAACACGATGGTCGACCAGCTCTCCTCCTTCGCCGGGGAGGTGACCCGGGTGGCCCGGGAGGTCGGCACCGAGGGCCGGCTCGGCGGGCAGGCCAAGGTCGAGGGCGTCTCGGGGACGTGGCGGGACCTCACCGACTCGGTGAACTCCATGGCGGGCAACCTCACCGGCCAGGTCCGTGCGATCGCCCAGGTGGCCACCGCGGTGGCCGAGGGCGACCTCTCGCAGAAGATCACCGTCACCGCGCGCGGGGAGATCCTGGAGTTGAAGGAGACCATCAACACGATGGTCGACCAGCTCTCCTCCTTCGCCGACGAGGTGACCCGGGTGGCCCGGGAGGTCGGCACCGAGGGCCGGCTCGGCGGGCAGGCCAAGGTCGGGGGCGTCTCCGGCACCTGGAAGCGGCTCACCGAGAACGTCAACGAGCTGGCGGGCAACCTGACCCGGCAGGTCCGGGCGATCGCCGAGGTCACCAGCGCCGTCGCGGCCGGCGACCTGACCCGCTCGATCACCGTGGATGCCTCCGGCGAGGTCGCCGACCTCAAGGACAACGTCAACTTCATGGTCGAGTCGCTGCGCGAGACGACCCGCGCCAACGAGGAACAGGACTGGTTGAAGACCAACCTGGCCCGGTTCTCCGCGCTGATGCAGGGCCGACGCGACCTGGGCGTCGTCGCCGAGTCCGTGATGGACGAACTCGCCCCGCTGGTCGGCGCCCAGTGCGGCGCGTTCTACCTCGCCGAGGACGGCGGCGGGGGGACGGTGCTCCAACTGGTCGGCTCCTACGCGTTCCCCGACGGCGAGCGGCCCACCCGCTTCCGGATGGGCGAGTCCTTCGTCGGCCAGGCGGCGCGCAGCCGGCGGACCATCGCGGTGGGCGCCCTGCCGCCCGGCTACCTGGCCGCCTCCTCCGGCCTCGGCCGCACCGAGTCGCTGTCGCTCATCGTGCTGCCGATCGTGGTCGAGGGGCAGGTCCTCGGCGTCATCGAGCTGGCCTCCGTACTGCCGTTCACCCAGGTCCACCGGGACTTCCTGGACCAGCTGATGGAGACCATCGGCGTCAACGTGAACACCATCATCGCCAACGCCCGGACGGACGAGCTGCTCGGCGAGTCCCAGCGGCTCACCGCCGAACTCCAGGCCCGGTCGGCCGAGTTGCAGGCCCGGCAGGAGGAGCTCCAGTTCTCCAACGCCGAACTGGAGGACAAGGCGGAGCTGCTGGCCGCCCAGAACCGGGACATCGAGACCAAGAACCTGGAGATCGAGCAGGCCCGCCAGGAGCTGGAGGAGCGTGCCCACCAGCTGACCCTCGCCTCGAAGTACAAGTCCGAGTTCCTCGCCAACATGAGCCACGAACTGCGGACCCCGCTCAACAGCCTGCTGATCCTCGCCCAGTTGCTGGCGCAGAACCCCACCCGCAACCTGAGCGCCAAGCAGGTCGAGTACGCCGGCATCATCCACTCGGCCGGCTCCGACCTGCTCCAGCTGATCAACGACATCCTCGACCTGTCCAAGGTCGAGGCCGGGAAGATGGACCTCAGCGTCGACGCGGTACCGCTGCAGACCCTGTTGGACTACGTCGAGGCCACCTTCCGCCCGATGACCGGGCAGAAGAACCTCGCCTTCGCGGTCCGCACCGCCAACGGGGTCCCCGGCGAACTGCGCACCGACGACTACCGCTTGCGGCAGGTGCTGCGCAACCTGCTGTCCAACGCCGTCAAGTTCACCGAGCACGGCCGGGTCGAGCTGCGGATCGAGCCCGCCACCGCGGCCGAACTCCCCGACGGCGTACGGCGCGGCGTGCCGGTGCTCGCCTTCCGGGTCACCGACTCGGGGATCGGCATCGCGCCCCAGCACCTGGAGACCGTGTTCGGGGCCTTCCAGCAGGCCGACGGCACCACCAGCCGCAAGTACGGCGGAACCGGCCTCGGACTGTCCATCAGCCGGGAGATCGCCTACCTGCTCGGCGGCGCGATCACCGTCGAGAGCAGCCTGGGCCGGGGCAGCGTCTTCACCCTCTACCTGCCCGTGGTCCACGCGGAGGTCGCCGTCCCCGAGGCCCCGACGGCGGCCGTGGAGCCGAACGACGGCGTCTGCGCACGGCCCGCCGCGGACCAGGCCCACGAACCGGCCGACCGCTCGTCCGCGGGCCGGCCGCGTCGGCTCCTGGTGGTCGAGGGGCGGCCCAGCGGGCTGCTGACCCTGGTGGCGGAGAACGCCGTCGCCGACCTCGCCCGCTACTCCGCCGGGCACCGGGAGGTCGAGATCGTCACCGCCGTCGGTGCCCAGGAAGCCGCCACCGCGCTGGCCACCGCCCCCTGCCACTGCGTCGTCCTGGAACTGGACCTACCGGACGGCACGGCAGCGACCCTGCTGTCCGAGATGGAGGGCGACCCGGCGCTGCACACCGTGCCGGTGCTGGCGCACAACAACCGGAGCGTCGCCGTCCAGCACCCGGACGCGGTCACCCGCCCAGGCGGGCGACCGCTGGAACTGCTCGCCAGCCTCGACGAACTGCGCGAGCGGATCGCCCTCCACATGAGCGCCGACCACCCCGGCGGCGCGCTCCCGTCGGTCCGCGACGGGGACCGGGTCCAGGCCTGGAGCCCCGCCACCGGGCCGGCCCTCGCCGGGCGTACGGCGCTGGTGGTCGACGACGACGACCGCAACCTGTACGCGATCACCAGCATCCTGGAACTGCACGGGATGCGGGTCCTCCAGGCCGAGAACGGGCGCGCCGCCCTGGAGTCGCTGACCGCCCACCCCGGCATCGACGTCATCCTGATGGACGTGATGATGCCCGAGATGGACGGGTACACGGCCACCGCGGCGATCCGCGCGATGCCCGAGCACGAGGGGCTGCCGATCATCGCCGTGACCGCCAAGGCGATGCTCGGCGACCGGGAGAAGAGCCTGGCCGCAGGGGCGAGCGACTACATCACCAAGCCGGTGGACGCGGACGAGGTGATCAACCGGATCACCCACCACCTCACCCGGTAGCCGCCGTCCGGAGTCGCCGTCCGGAGCCGCCGTCCACGACCCAGGAGCCCACCACCGTGCAGCACCCACCGGAGCAGCCCGCAGCCGATCGCGCTCGGGCGGCGGACCCGGCCACCGTCCTGCCCAGGGTCGGCGCCCAGCGCACCCCGGCCGGTCCGCAGCCGGTCGGCGACGCAGCCCCGCCCGGCGAGGCGTCCCCGTCGTACGGTCCGGAACCGACGGGCCGCCCGGCAGCCCCGGGCGGCCCGGACCCGGACCCGGACCCGGACCCGGACCCGGACCCGACGGCGACCGCCATGGGCCGGCTCGCCAGCACGGTGGAGTGGCTGCGCCGGGAACTCGACCAGGCCCAGGCCGACTCGGCGGGCCGCGCCGTGGTAGAGCTGGCCGTCGGCGTCCTGGTGGAACGGCTGCGCTGCGGCCCCACCGAGGCCGCCCGCCAGCTGGAGGGCCTCGCCGAGCAGGCCGGGGTGACCACCCTGGCGCTGGCCGCCGACCTGGTCAACCAGGTCGCGGCCGACCGGATCTCCGCACTCGCCCGTGACTTCGTCGCCGGTACGGCCGTCCGTACCACGGACCCGGTCGCCCGCCGGCTGCGCAGCATCGAGGCCGACACTGTCGCGGGCGGCGACGCCGAGAGCGCGGCCCGCTCCATGCTGGAGCACGCCCTGCGGCCGCTCGGCGTGGCCGCGGTGGCCGTCTGGGCCGCCCATCCCGACCTCTCGCTCTCCCTCGCGGGCAGCGCCGGGTTCCAGCCGGAGGAGGCCCGCCGCTGGCGCCACGTACCCCCGGGCGTGCCCACGCCGGCCCGCCGGGCGCTGGACGAACGAGGCACCGTCGCCTACCCCGTGCTCGCCGACGCCTCGCTGCCCTCGATCGGCCAGCACGACGTCCGCGGCGGTCGGCTGGCCGTGCCGGCCGGGGTCGGCGGCCGGCTGATCGGCGTGCTGGAGCTCTGCTGGAACGAGGAACTCCCCGAGCGCTCCCAGCCCCTGCAACGGCAGTTCGAGGCGCTCGCCGAGGTGGCCGCCGCCACCCTGGAGTCCTGGGACGGACGGGAGTTCTCCGCCACCGATCCCGCGGACGCCCAGTTCGACGAACTGCGGCAGCTGGCCGACGGACTGTTCGACCCCTGCCTGGTCCTGCGGCTCGCCCCGGACCACGACGGACTCCCGCCCCGGTTCGTGATCCGGCACGTCAACCCGTCCTTCGCGGACTTCGCCGGCCGGCCGACGGTGGCCATCGTGGGTCGCCGACTGCTGGAGGCCTACCCGCTGGCGGCCGCACCGGGCGGTCTGGCCGAGATGGTCGAGCACGTCTTCGCCACCGGCGAGCCCTTCCGTACCCAGGACATGCGGCTGGCCGCCCTGGTCGACGGGGTGCCGCTGACCGCCCGGGCCCAGGTGGGCATCAGCCGGCACGGCACCCACCTGGTGGTCGTCTGGCGGCTCGACGACGGTACCCCGCGGGTCGCCCGACTGCTCCAGCACGCCCAACGCCTCGGCCGCATCGGCGGCTTCGAGGAGAACCTGGCGACCCGTCGGATCGACTGGAACGAAACCCTGTTCGAGCTGCACGGGCTCGCGCCGACCGACCGGCCGATCGCCCTCGACCAGCTCGCCGAGCACGCCCACCCGGACGACCGGCAGACCATCGGCCGCTTCCTGCGGACGCTGCTGCACCACCGGCGGCCCGCCTCCACCGCCTTCCGCCTCCAGCGCGCCGACGGGGTCACCCGGCACATCCGGGTGGTGGCGGAACCGGTGCACGACCCGGACAGCGGACTGCGCGTGGTCCGCGGCGCCTACCAGGACATCTCCGCCCAGCACTGGACCGAGGTCGCCCTGGCCGCCACCCGCGACCAGCTCGCCCAGAGCGAGCAGCAGGCCGCCGAGCGCAGCCGCCTCGCCCTCCAGCTCCAGCACGCCATCATGCCGCCCGCCCGGGGGCCGCTGGACCTTCACGACCTGCACGTGGCGGTGCGCTACCGCCCCGCCGAGAAGGACCACCTGGTCGGCGGCGACTGGTACGACGCCCTCGTGCTGCCCACCGGCGACGTCCTGATCTGCGTCGGCGACGTCGCCGGGCACGGCATCGAGGCAGCCACCGGCATGGTCGCGTTGCGCAACGCCCTGCGCGGCCTGGCCGCCACCGGTGCCGGACCGGGCCAACTGCTCAACTGGCTGAACAGCGTGACCCACCACCTCACGGACAACGTGACCGCCACCGCCGTCTGCGGGCTCTACGAACCCGCCACCCGGCGGCTGCGCTGGGCCCGCGCTGGCCACCCGCCACCGGTCCTGCTGCGCGAGGGCCGGGCGCGGACCCTCCCGCAGCTCGGCGGGATCCTGCTCGGCGCCGTCGACCAGGCGGACTACCAGGAGGAGGAGATCGTGCTCCGGCCCGGGGACACCCTGGTGATGTACACCGACGGGCTGATCGAGCGCCGCGACGAGTCCCTCCAGGCGTCGCTGAGCAACCTGACGACCCTCGCCGAGCGGGCGCACCGGCTGGCCGCCGAGGGTGGGGACGGCCTCGAGGGGCACCTGGACCACCTGTTGCAGTACAGCGGTGCCGACACCGACGACGACACCTGCTTGGTCGGGGTGGCGGTCGGCTGACCCGGGCCGTCGCAGCGGCCGGAGGCTGACCCCGGTCGCAGGCCGAGGTCGTCGGAGGCTGACGTCGTCTCATCATGTGGACGGTTGTGCGGTTCTCCGGCCGGAAAGCGGCGGGCTGCCCGTAGGGTGGCGGGTGCAGCTGGTTCGCCCCGTCCGCCAGGCGGGGTGTCGTAAGAGGGAACCCGGTGACGCCTTTCAACTGGCCAGTCCGGGACTGCCCCGCAGCGGTGAGTGGGAACGACCGCCGTCATACGCACTGGGCCCGGTTCGGGTCTGGGAAGCGACGGCCAGTAGGTGCCGGTCCTCGAGGAGGACGGGCGGGCCCGCGAGTCCGAAGACCTGCCACTGCCCGGGTGCGACCGTTCGCGCCCGGCCATCCGGTGACCTCGAGGGCGGGTCGGCGACCACACCTGGCGGAGCCGTACCCGTGTGCGGGGGCCCGTCCGGTCCGTCGTCCCTTCGCGTCCTCGTCCCCGTCGCCGGGCACTTGAGGAACCAGACTCGCGAAGGAGAGTCCCTTGACCACGAAGTCCGCAGCCGCGGCGACCCTCGCCACCGCCCACGGCTACCCCCGCCAGGGGCGGGGCCGGGAGTTGAAGAAGGCGATCGAGGGGTACTGGAAGGGCGCCGTCACCGCCGAGGTGCTGCTGGCCACCGCCGCCGACCTGCGCCGGGGGAACTGGCAGCAGCTCGCCGACTCCGGCATCGAGGAGGTCCCGACCGGCGACTTCTCGCTCTACGACCACGTCCTGGACACCACCGTGGCGGTCGGCGCGATCCCGCCGCGGCACCGGGCGGCGGTCGACGCCGACCCGCTGGACGGCTACTTCGCCATGGCGCGCGGCAACCAGGACGTCGCTCCGCTGGAGATGACCAAGTGGTTCGACACCAACTACCACTACCTCGTCCCGGAGCTGGGGCCGGACACCGCCTTCGCCGCGAACCCGGCCAAGGCCGTCGCCGAGCTCAGGGAGGCGCTCGCGCTCGGCCACGGCGCCCGTCCGGTGCTGGTCGGGCCGGTCAGCTACCTGCTGCTCGCCAAGCCGGCGCCGGGGGTGGCCCCCGACTTCCAGCCGATCACCCTGCTGGACCGGCTGCTGCCCGTCTACGCGGAACTGCTCGCGGCGCTCCGGGCCGCCGGTGCGGAGTGGGTGCAGCTGGACGAGCCCGCGCTGGTCCAGGACCGGACCCCGGCCGAGCTGAACTCCGCGGCCCGGGCCTACCGCGAGCTGGGCGCGCCGACCGAGCGCCCCAAGCTGCTGGTGGCGAGCTACTTCGACCGCCTCGGCGACGCCCTGGCGGTGCTGGCCAAGGCCCCGGTGGAGGGCCTGGCGCTGGACTTCACCGGACCGGCCGCCGCCAACCTGGCGGACCTCGCCGCCGTCGGCGGGCTGCCCGGCAAGCGCCTGGTCGCCGGGGTGATCGACGGCCGCAACATCTGGATCAACGACCTGGGCGCCTCGCTGGCCACCCTGGCCACCCTGCTCGGGCTCGCCGACCGGGTCGACGTCGCGCCCTCCTGCTCGCTGCTGCACGTGCCGATCGACGCCACCCTCGAACGCGACATCGACCCGCAGATCGCCCGCTGGCTCGCCTTCGCCAAGCAGAAGGCCACCGAGACCGCGCTGCTGGCCCGCGCCCTGCGCGAGGGCACCGGCGCGATCACCGCCGAACTCGCCGCCAACCGCGCCGACCTGGCCTCCCGCGCCACCTCGCCGATCACCCGCGACCCGGCCGTGCGCGCCCGCACCGCGGCCGTCACCCCGGGCGACGCCCGGCGCGCCCAGCCCTACCCCGTACGGGCCGCGGCCCAGCGGGCCCGGCTCGCACTGCCGCTGCTGCCGACCACCACCATCGGCTCCTTCCCGCAGACCACCGAACTGCGCGTCGCCCGGGCCGACCTGACCGCCGGGCGGATCGACGCCGCCGCGTACCGGGAGCGGATGGAGGCGGAGGTCCGCGAGGTGGTCGCCTACCAGGAGAAGACCGGCCTGGACGTCCTGGTGCACGGCGAGCCCGAGCGCAACGACATGGTCCAGTACTTCGCCGAGCAGCTCACCGGCTACCTGGCCACCCGGCACGGCTGGGTGCAGTCCTACGGCACCCGCTACGTCCGGCCGCCGGTCCTGGCCGGGGACATCTCCCGCCCGCAGCCGATGACCGTCGACTGGTTCCGCTACGCCCAGGACCTGACCGACCGCCCGGTCAAGGGCATGCTGACCGGCCCGGTCACCATGCTCGCCTGGTCCTTCGTCCGCGACGACCAGCCGCTCGCCGAGACCGCCCGGCAGGTGGCCCTCGCCCTGCGCGACGAGGTCGCCGACCTGGAGGCCGCGGGCGCCGCCGTCGTCCAGGTCGACGAACCGGCCCTGCGCGAGACCCTGCCGCTGCGCGCCGCCGGTCGCCCGGCCTACCTGGACTGGGCCACCGAGGCCTTCCGGCTGGCCACCTCGGGCGTGCGCGCCGACACCCAGGTGCACACCCACATGTGCTACGCCGAGTTCGGCGCGATCATGACCGCGATCGACGAACTCGACGCCGACGTGATCTCCCTGGAGGCGACCCGTTCGCACATGGAGGTCGCCGGGGAACTGGCCTCCGCCGGGTACCCGCGCGAGGTCGGCCCGGGTGTCTGGGACATCCACTCCCCGCGGGTGCCGAGCACCGAGGAGGCCGTCGAGCTGCTGCGGGCCGGACTGGCGGCGATCCCCGCCGAGCGGCTCTGGGTCAACCCCGACTGCGGCCTCAAGACCCGCGGCTGGCCCGAGACCCGCGCCTCGCTGGACAGCCTGGTCGCGGCCGCCCGCCGCCTGCGGGCCGAACTCGCGGGCTGATCGGGCGGGTTGATCAGATGGGCTGATCAGGCGGGCCGATCGGACGGGTTCGGGGGCGGGCGCGGCACGGCTGCCGGGCCCGCCCCGTGGGTTGGTCAGCCCGCGCGCTGGGTGCGGGCCAGGGTGCTCGCCTCGGTGCGGCGGTCCGGGGAGGCCACGTCCACCGGGGTGCCGGCGCCCGAGCCGGGGCGTTCGGCCCAGCCGCGCAGGCGGTCGGCGAGCCGGTTCACCCGGCGGTCCTGCGGGCCGAGGGCGAGGTAGAACAGCGACTCGTCCACCTCGTCGTCGTCCCCGCCCCAGCGCACCACGCCCTGGCAGTCGGCGAGGATGTCGCGCAGCACCAGTTCCTGGTGGGCGAAGAGGCCGCCCTTGGCCGAGGCGCCGGGGCGGATGCGGACGGCGGTGCCGGAGGCGAGGTTCGACTCCGGCAGTGCCGTCCGCAGGCCGCCGATCTCCTGCCAGCCGAGCAGGTCGCCGTCGGGGAGTTCCTCCACCTCGTAGTGGAAGCGCCGGATCAGGTGGACGAGGATCTCCTCGACGTCGCCGATCCGGAGGTCGACCGAGAGCCCGGTGCCGGCGACCTGGCGGGTCCAGACGGTGGAGACGTGGTTGGCCTCCTTCTCGATCGTCCAGCCGTTGGCGCTGGTGGGGAGCTTCCGTTCGGTGAGTTCGGGGAGCCCGGGAGCCTGCGGCGGGGTGGTGCCCGGGGCGGCCGAGGCCGTGCCCGGGAGCAGGGCGGCCGTGGCCGCGGCCGCGCCGAGGACGGCGGCGCCCCGGACGGCGGTCCGTCGGGTGACGGTGCGCCGGGTGACGGTGGTCTGCACGTTTTCCAACTCTCTTTCTCCTACAGGACGACGATGAGCACGAAGGTGGGCACCAGGGTCAGCAGGACGCTGGTCGGCCAGTACACCGCGCGGCGGCCGTGCGGGGCGGTGCGGCGCCGCAGGGCGCGGTTGGCGAACCACCACAGGACGGCGGAGCCGAGCACCAGGGGGCCGGGCAGCAGCAGCCACGGCAGGACACCGTCGTTCTCCGTCGGCTCACGGCTGGTCCAACCGAGTGCGGCGAGCGGCCAGTTGGCGGCGAAGTAGTAGAGCAGCCAGACCGGGACGATGCCGGGCACCCCCAGCAGGAGGTTCACGACGGCGGCGGTGGGGGAGTAGTCCCGGGGCCGTTCGGCGTCCGCCGGGGCAGCGGAGCTCACTTGGTGCGGGAGAGCAGGTTGTAGCCCTCCAGGACGTTGTACAGGCCGATCAGCTCGCGGCCGTACTGCTGGGCGTCCTCGCCGAGGCCGTTGTACCGGGCGAGCAGGGCCTGGGTGTCGGCCGGGCCAGTGGTCAGGTCGGGGCGGGCGATCTTGAGCTGGTGGGCGTTGTAGACCGTCAGGTAGGCGACCGAGCGGATGTTGTAGGCCGGGTCCTGGAGCTTGTCCCAGACCTCCCGCAGGTTGGGCTCGGCCAGCGGGGAGCCGTTGATCAGGCCTTCCTTGAGGCAGTAGTTGCGGGCGGCCATGGCGACCCGGGCGAAGATCTGGCCCCAGCCCGTGCTGCAGTCCTCCAGGATCCCGTTGCGGACGCCGGCGTCGGAGACCGCGTCGAGCGGGTTCAGCTTGCGCAGCTCCCACAGGACGGGGGCCTGGATCAGGGCCTTGCGCAGCTTCAACTCGCGGGCCAGCGCGGTGAACAGCCAGTCCGCGCTGAGCACCAGGTCGTACGCCTTGGTGGTGGAGACCCCGCCGAGGGTGACCCAGTCGGAGTCCGTCCAGCCGGAGCCGCCGGTCTCCGGGACGCCGATCGAGGTGAGGTACTTCTGCACGTCGCGCAGCATCGGGTCGCGGTAGGCGGTCTTGTCCAGGTCCACGTCGAGCCCGGCGACGCTGGGCAGGCCCGGGTCGAAGTCGCCCTGGCCGGTGTCCCGGCCGGAGGCGATGTTGTTGTCGATCTCGATGGCGCCCGCGCCCGAGCCGACGGTGATGGTGGCGATCTGGTCGAAGGCCCAGTTGGTCGGCATCGGGTAGCCGAGGTTGCCGGAGAAGCCGCTGGACATGTCGGAGACGAAGCTGGTCTCCGCGTAGCCCGCGTCGGCGACCCGCTGGCAGACGTTGCGCGGGCCGTAGATCCCCACCCGGTACGGGGAGTTCTCGCTGATGGTGTGGTGGACGCCCCGGAAGTGCGGGACGATCTTGGCGGTGACCTCGCCGTCCATCGCGTCGTAGTCGACGGCGAAGTAGATGGTGGTGCCGGGCTTGAAGCCGTGGAAGCGCGCCCACTCGACCGCGCGGAAGGCGTCGTTGTTGCCCTGCTCGTAGCCGAAGTAGTCCGCCGACCGGCTCCAGGTCTGGTAGATCGGGAAGCAGCGCAGGCCGTACTGCTTGATGGTGGCCAGCTCGCCCGGCTGGATCTGCTTCTCCGGCAGGCTGGTGGTCGAGGCGTTGGAGAGGTACCGGCCGATGTACTGGTAGCCGGCGTCCTTGAGCGCCTGGGCGCGGGCCGGGGTGATCTTGGTGACGCCGTCGCAGGCCGTGCCCCGGCGGGTCTGGTCGCCGTAGGAGACCAGCAGCGAGGCCCAGGTCTGGAAGTCGCCCGTGCCGGTGACCGGCAGCTTCACGAAGGACTGGAAGGCCTCCACGCCGCTCTTCACGGTGGCGGTGAAGTCGCCGAGCGGGACGTCCCGCTTGTTGAGGATCATCGCCGCGGTGAACAGCGTCGGCCAGGTGCCGGTGGCGCCGACCGTGAGGGTGCGGCCCTTCAACCCCGCCTGGGTGCCGGGGCCGAAGGCGCCGTTCGCGGTGCCGTCGGCCATGCCCAGCTCGTACTGGATCGCCAGCAGCATGGACTTGGCGACGTCCCGGGAGTGGTGCCCGTCGCAGGGGATGACGAAGAAGTCCTTGCGGTTGACGTAGCGGCCGTTCAGCCACCGCTGGATGGCCCGGACGCCGTCCGTGCCGCCGTTGACGGTGACGTAGGCGTCCATGGTGAGCAGGCCCTTGACCACCTTGGGTTCGAGGGCGCTGCCCGGGAACACCGACTCCAGGCCCATGTGGGTCTTGAGCCTGCCGACCGCGGCCTTCACCCGGTCGTTGTACTTCCCGTCGATCTCGCCGCCGTCGTAGCCCTTGCAGTACAGGGCGGCCTGGAGGATACGGCAGAAGTTCGCGGACGGGACGGTCGACTCGTCGAGCCTCGGGTACTTGGCCTGGAGGGTCGAGAGGGTGGTCGGGCCGAAGGAGTTCGACAGCGCTGTGATGCCCATCTCGTACTGGAGCGCGCGGGTCAGCGCGTACATGGTCGGCCAGCCGGTGCGGCCGTCCTCCTCCAGCTTCGAGATGCCGAGCATGGCACCGCTGTTGTAGGTCGTGTTGATGAACTTCTGAGCCAGACGAACCATCTCGTCAGCCATGAGCTGTCTCCCGTGTTCCGGTGGAGCGCCGCCACCCCTCTCCGGGGCACGGGGGAGACCGCGGGGCGGCCGGGCGCGAGCAGGGCGGCACCTCCGCCACCGTGGCGGTCCGGTGGAACGAGGCCGGCGGTGATGCCCCCCCTGGAAACGGCCGCGGTCCCCCCGTTGCGGCACGAGGAGGAACTTTACCAGGGCTTTGGGGAGAATTGACCTGCTGTTTGGTTCTGCTCGGCTCGGCCTGGTTCTGCCCGGCGCGGCCCGGTGCTCTTCTCGGGCCCGGTGATCCGGGGTCAGGACGTCCGGTGGGGGTGGAAGCCGTGGCCGCTCTTGCGACCGAGGAGGCCGGCCTCGACCATCCGGGAGAGCAGTGGCGGCGGGGCGTAGAGGGGCTCCTTGTACTCGTCGTACAGGGAGCGGGCGATGGCCTCGACGGTGTCCAGGCCGATCAGGTCGGCGAGGGCGAGCGGGCCCATCGGGTGGGCGCAGCCGTGGACCATGCCGGCGTCGATGTCCTCCGGGGTGGCGTGGCCGGCCTCGGCCATCCGGATCGCGGACAGCAGGTAGGGCACCAGCAGGGCGTTGACGACGAAGCCGGCCCGGTCGCGCGAGTGGATGACGTGCTTGCCGAGGGCGTCCCGGGCGAAGGCCTCGACCCGGCGCAGGGCGGTGCGGTCGGTGTGCAGCGAGGAGACGAGTTCGACCAGCGGCATCACCGGCGCCGGGTTGAAGAAGTGCAGGCCGAGGACGTGCGAGGCGCGGCCGGTGGCGATGCCGAGGCGGGTGACCGGGATGGACGAGGTGTTGGTGGCGAGGATCGCCCCGTCGTCGACGAGGACCTTGTCGAGGGTGGTGAGCACCTCGGTCTTGGCGTGCTCGTCCTCGACGACGGCCTCGACGACGAGCTGGCGGTCCGCCAGCGCCGCCGGGTCGTCGGCGAACAGCAGGTGCGCCCAGGAGGACTCGCGCTCGGCCGGGTCGATCCGGCCGCGGTCGACGGCGCGGTGCAGGGAGCGGTCGATGCGGCCGCGGGCGGCCCGGAGCGCGGCCCGGTCCTTCTCGCAGACGACGGTGTCCAGGCCGGCGCGGGCGAAGACCTCGGCGATGCCCGCGCCCATCTGTCCGGCGCCGACGACGGCGACGCGGCGGATCTCGTTCGTTCGGGTCTCGTCCGTCGGGAGCTCGGTCGTTCGGATGTCGTTCATGGTGCGGTGCCTCCGTGGTGGTGTGGCTCAGGCCGTGGCGCGCACGCGGACCAGGTGGCGGGCGTAGGCCTCGGTGGTGAGGAAGGCGGGCAGTTCGTCGCCGAGGGAGGTCTCGGTGAGGACCCGTACGGCGGCGTCGAGGAGCTCGGGGTCGACGCCCTCGGCGAGGAGGGCGGCGCGCTCGCGGTCGATCAGCCGGCGCACCAGGTCCGGGGTGGCGAGCGAGCCGCCGGTGAGCCGGGTGCAGTGGTGCTGCCACTGCCAGATCTGGCAGCGGGCGATCTCGGCGGTGGCGACGTCCTCCATCAGGCCGAACACGGCGACGGCGCCGGCGCCGCCGAGCCAGGCGGTGAGGTAGCGCAGGGCGACGGCGACGTTGGCGCGCAGCCCCTGGTCGGTGGGCAGGCCGGCGGACAGCCGGTGCACGCCCAGCAGGTCGTCGGCGGTGACCTCGACGTCCGCGCGGGTGCGGTCGAGCTGGTGCGGGAACGCGCCGAGGACGGCGTCGAAGGCGGTGCGGCAGGTGTCCACCAGGCCGGGGTGGGCGACCCAGGAGCCGTCGAAGCCGTCCCCGGCCTCCCGCTCCTTGTCGGCCCGCACCTTGGTCAGGGCGACGGCGTTGGCGGCCGGGTCGCGCTGGGGGATCGCGGCGGCCATCCCGCCGATGGCGTGGGCGCCGCGCCGGTGGCAGGTGCGCACGAGGAGGTCGGTGTAGGCGCGCAGGAAGGGCTGGGTCATGGTGAGGGTGGCGCGGTCCGGCAGGACGTAACGCGGGCCGTGCTGGGCGAAGTTCTTGATCAGGCTGAACAGGTAGTCCCAGCGGCCCGCGTTCAACCCGGCGGCGTGGTCGCGCAGTTCGTAGAGGATCTCGTCCATCTCGAAGGCGGCGGTGATGGTCTCGATCAGCACGGTGGCGCGGACCGTCCCGTACGGGATGCCCAACTCGGCCTGGGCGGCGGTGAAGACGTCGTTCCACAGCCGGGCTTCGAGGTGGTTCTCCAGCTTGGGCAGGTAGAAGTACGGGCCGCTGCCGCGTTCGATCTGGCGCCGGCCGCAGTGGAAGAGGTAGAGGCCGAAGTCGACCAGGGCGCCGACGGCCGGGCGGCCGTCGATCAGCAAGTGGGCCTCGTCCAGGTGCCAGCCGCGCGGGCGGACCACGATGGTGGCCGGGTCGGTCCCGACGGAGTAGTGCTTGCCGTCCGGGGTGGTCTCCTCGATCCGGCGCTCGATCGCGTCGGCCAGGTTCAGCTGGCCGGTCACCAGGTTGTGCCAGGTGGGGGAGGTGGCGTCCTCGAAGTCCGCGAGCCACACCTTCGCGCCGGAGTTGAGGGCGTTGACGGCCATCCGGCGCTCGGGCGGGCCGGTGATCTCCACCCGGCGGTCGGTGAGGCCGGGGCCGGCGCCGGCCACCCGCCAGCTGGCGTCCGCGCGGACGGCGGCGGTCTCCGGGCGGAAGTCCAGGGTGCCGCCGGACGCCAACTCGGCGGCGCGGCGAGCGCGTTCGGCGAGCAGCTCGGTGCGGCGGGCGGCGAACCCGTCGTGCAGCCGGGCGAGGAAGGCGAGGGCCTCGGGGGTGAGGACCTCCTCGAAGCGGTCCTCGGGCTCTCCGAGGACCTCGACGCGACGGGACTGGCTCATCCGGTTCTCCAGGGAAGCAGGCGGGGCGGGTCAGGTGGGGACGGGTCGGGCGGGGACGGGTGGGGCCCGGGGCCGCGTCCCTCAACGCGGCCCCGGGCGGGTGGGCGGCACGGAGCTCCCTCGCTCCGCCGTACGGGCCGCCGGGGTGGCACGCTCCGGTGGGTGGACGACCGAACCCACCGGGCGGGCGGGGATCGGAGGATCAGTGGAACTGCTCGGCCTCGGTGGAGCCGGTCAGCGCCAGGGTCTCGGCGTCGGGGTTGAGCGCGGTGGAGACCTGGTCGAAGTAGCCGGTGCCGACCTCGCGCTGGTGCTTCACGGCCGTGTAGCCGTCCGGCACGGCCGCGAACTCGGCCTCCTGGAGGTCGACGTAGGCCGTCATGCCGTGCTCGGCGTAGCCGCGGGCCAGCTGGAACATCGAGTGGTTGAGGGCGTGGAAGCCGGCCAGCGTGATGAACTGGAAGCGGTAGCCCATGGCGCCCAACTCCCGCTGGAACTTGGCGATCCGGTCGTCGTCCAGGGCGGCCTTCCAGTTGAAGGAGGGCGAGCAGTTGTAGGCCAGCATCTTGTCCGGGTACTCGGCCTTGAGCGCCTCGGCGAACTCCCGGGCCTGGGCGAGGTCCGGGGTGCCGGTCTCCACCCAGATGAGGTCCGCGTACGGGGCGAAGGCCAGGCCGCGGGAGATCACCGGCGCCATGCCGGGCTCGACCCGGTAGAAGCCCTCGGCGGTGCGCTCGCCGGTGCAGAAGCGGGCGTCGCGCTCGTCCACGTCGGTGGTGAGCAGGTTGGCGGCCAGCGCGTCGGTGCGGGCGACGACCAGGGTCGGCACGTCGGCGATGTCGGCGGCCAGGCGGGCCGCGTTGAGGGTGCGGACGTGCTGGGCGGTGGGGACGAGCACCTTGCCGCCGAGGTGGCCGCACTTCTTCTCGGAGGCCAGCTGGTCCTCGTAGTGGATGCCCGCGGCGCCGGCCGCGATCATGGCCTTGGTGAGCTCGAAGGCGTTCAGCGGGCCGCCGAAGCCCGCCTCGGCGTCGGCGACGATCGGCACCAGCCAGTCCGGGCCGCCGTCGGTGCCCTCGGCGGCGTCGATCCCGTCGGCGCGCAGCAGCGCGTTGTTGATCCGACGCACCACCTGGGGGACGGAGTTGGCGGGGTAGAGGCTCTGGTCCGGGTAGGTCTGGCCGGCCTGGTTGGCGTCGGCCGCGACCTGCCAGCCGGACAGGTAGATCGCCTGGAGCCCGGCCTTGACCATCTGGACGGCCTGACCGCCGGTCAGCGCGCCCAGGGCGTGCACGTAGTCCTGCTCGTGGAGCTGCTTCCACAGGCGCTCGGCGCCGCGGCGGGCCAGGGTGTGCTCCTCGCGCACCGTACCGGACAGCCGGACGACGTCCGCCGCGCCGTACGTGCGCTCGATGCCGGCCCAGCGGGGGTCGGACGCCCACCGGGCGGCCAGCTCCGCCGCCTGCTGCTCCTGCTGCTGCCGAACCGACTGGGTCATGGTGATCGACTCCCGGGGATGCTCTGCGAAGGACGTTGCGAAGGATGTGAGCGACCTCTCACGACGTGGCGAGAGGGCGGCCGGGTGGCGCCGGGCAGCGGTGGAACACCGCGGGACGTGGTCACCCGGACGACAGGTCAGGGCAGTTGACCTGCCCGTTCGCCACCGTTCTGGGCGCCTCCCGGCCGCAGCACCGACTCTGGCAGCCGACGCGGCCGCCGTCACCGGTGGAGCCGTGCCAAGTTCCGCGAAGCCCGCCCGGCGAATCCGCGAAGCTTGCGAAGGCTTGCCCGGAGGCGTTGCGGCTAGGCTGCGCCGCACCGGCCCGACCCGACGGCCGGACACGGAGGTGCGGGGCGATGGGGAAGGCCTTCGCCGGGGCCAGGCTGCGCCGGCTCCGGGAGGAACGCGGACTGAGCCAGGCCGCCACGGCGCGGATGATCGACCTCTCGCCCAGCTACCTCAACCAGCTGGAGCACGACGCCCGCCCGCTGACCGTCCCCGTCCTGCTGCGGCTCACCGAGGCGTTCGGCGTGGAGGCCGGGTACTTCGCCCCGCCGGACAGCGCCCGGCTCGCCGCCGAACTGCGCGACGGCCTCGGCGAGGAGCTCGCGTCCGGCCGGATCACCCCCGGTGACCTCGACGAGGTCGCCACCCGACTGCCCGCCGTGGCAAGGCTGTTGACCGACCTCGGGCGCGGCCGTCGCACCCTGGCCGAGCAGCTCGCCGTCCTCGCGGGGGACCGGGGCCCGGCCGCCGACACCCGGACCCCGCACGAGGAGGTCCGCGAGTTCTTCTACCGCCGGCAGAACTACGTCCATGAACTCGACACCGCCGCCGAGGAGTTGGCGGGCGAGATCCGGCTGCGGCGCGGCGGGGTGCGGGCGGTGCTGGCCGAACGGCTGGCCGACGTGCACGGCGTACGGCTCACCTCCGGCGGGGAGCAGCTGCACCGGTACGAGCCGCGGACCCGGACGCTGCGGCTGTCGGACCGGCTGCGCCCCGGCCAGCAGGCCTTCCGGCTGGCCACCCAGCTCGGCTACCTGGAACACGACGCGCTGCTCTCCGAACTCGCCGCCCAGGACAGCCCCGAAGGCTCGGCCGCGCACTCGCTCACCCGGATCGGCCTGGCCAACTACTTCGCCGCCGCCCTCGTCCTGCCCTACGCCGCCTTCCACGCCGAGGCCGAGTCCGCCCGCTACGACATCGAGCACCTCGCCGACCACTTCGGCGTCGGCTACGAGACGGTCTGCCACCGCCTCAGCACCCTCCAGCGCCCCGGCCTGCGCGGGGTGCCGTTCTCCTTCGTCCGGGTCGACCGGGCCGGGAACGTCTCCAAGCGGCAGTCCGCCACGCCCTTCCACTTCTCCCGCACCGGCGGCACCTGCCCGCTGTGGAACGTCTACGACGCCTTCGCCGCCCCGGGCCGGGTCCACGTCCAGGTCGCCGCCATGCCGGACGGGCGCCGCTACCTGTGGACGGCCCGCGCCGTCACCCGCTCGCCCGGCGGCTGGGGCCGGCCCGGCAAGACCTTCGCCATCGGCCTCGGCTGCGAACTCCGGCACGCGGGGCGGCTGGTGTACTCCGCCGGCCTTGACCTGACCGACGAGGCCGCCGCCACCCCGATCGGCCTGGGCTGCAAGGTCTGCGAACGCCCGGCCTGCGCCCAGCGCTCGGCCCCGGCGATCGGCCGCCCGCTGGCCGTCGACGAGCACACCAGCACCTTCGTCCCGTACCCGGCGTCCTCCTGAGCGGTGCCGCACGGGGCGAGGCAGCCCCCGGAGGGCCGTCGGACGAGTACAACCACCCTTCCTGCCATCGGGTTTGGTGACATTGGGCGGCGGGCATCGCCAGCCCGGAAGCCCCGTGCACCACGGGCGGAAGTGAGGTGGGACGGATGGCCGGCGACGAGACGCCACAGCCCTTCGCGACGTTCTGCGGCAACTGCAACTGCGGTTGCCCCCAGGTGTTCCTGGACCGGGAGGCCCCGGTGGACCGGCGGGTGAGGATCACCGACGACTTCGGTCAGCAGATCCGGATGAGCGAGGACCAGTTCCGCGACCTGGTGCGCCAGGCCAAGGAGGGACTGCTGGACCTCTCGGCGGCTTCGGCCGGCTGAACGCGATCGAACGGCGCCCGGGGGCGGCGGTCCGATGACCCGCCGCCGGTCCGGCGAAAGGCCGTGGTCGCGGCCCGGGACTCGCCGATCGGTGTCGGGGACACGGACACCTCGCTCTACAGGAACGCGTGGTCGACCTCGCGCTCTGGCTCGACCACCACCGGCCCGTCCTGGCCCTGTGACCCGTCGTGGCCCTGTGACCGCTCGGGCCCGCGTCGCGCGGCGGTGGGTCTGGACTTACTAGGACGTCCAACTATATGGTCGACGGCAGGTCCGCGGTGTCAGGGAAGCCGGTGTGAGTCCGGCACGGTCCCGCCACTGTGACCGGGGAGTTCGTCCTCGCAGATGACGGCCACTGGCAGCCAGCCGGGAAGGCCAGGGGGCGGGCGTGGATCCGGGAGTCAGGATACCGGCCGCGGATGATCCGTGTTTTCCACGAGGATGGAGACGACACGCATGACTCCGGGCCGCTGTTCCCGCTCCGCTGCCGTGCTGCCGACCGTCGGGGCCCATCGCCCCTGACGGTTCGTCACTTTACGCCTGCCGCGACGGCGTACGACCGTACGTCCGCTGCCGCGGCGTGCTCTCTCCATTCCTCCTCTCCCCACCCGTGACGAGAGAAGGAACCGATGGTCCGCGAACTGACCCACTTCATCGGCGGCAAGCGCGTCGCCGGGACGTCCGGCCGCTACGGCGACGTCTTCGACCCCAACACCGGCCGGGTGCAGGCCCGGGTGCCGCTGGCCGACCGGGCCGAGGTCGAGGCGGTGATCGCCGACGCCGCCCAGGCCCAGCCCGCGTGGGCGGCCTGGAACCCGCAGCGGCGGGCGCGGGTGCTGCTGCGCTTCCTGCAACTGGTCGAGCAGGAGAAGGAGGAGCTGGCCCGGCTGCTCTCCGCCGAGCACGGCAAGACTGTGGCCGACGCCCACGGCGACCTCCAACGCGGCCTGGAGGTGGTGGAGTTCGCCGCCGGGATCCCGCACCTGTTGAAGGGCGAGTTCACCGACAACGCCGGCACCGGCATCGACGTCTACTCGATGCGCCAGCCGCTCGGCGTGGTCGCCGGCATCACGCCGTTCAACTTTCCGGCGATGATCCCGCTGTGGAAGGCCGCACCCGCGCTGGCCTGCGGCAACTCCTTCGTTCTCAAGCCCTCCGAGCGGGACCCGTCGGTGCCGCTTCGGCTCGCCGAGCTGTTCCTGGAGGCCGGGCTGCCGCCGGGCGTGCTCAACGTGGTCAACGGCGGCAAGGAGGCGGTGGACACCCTGCTGGAGGACGAGCGGGTGCAGGCCGTCGGCTTCGTCGGCTCCACCCCGATCGCCCGGTACGTCTACGCGACGGCCGCCGCCCACGGGAAGCGGGCGCAGTGCTTCGGCGGCGCGAAGAACCACATGATCGTGATGCCGGACGCCGACCTCGACCAGGCCGCCGACGCGCTGATCGGCGCCGGCTACGGCTCGGCGGGGGAGCGCTGCATGGCGATCTCGGTGGCCGTCCCGGTGGGGGAGGAGACCGCGGACGCGCTGGTGGCCAAGCTGGTCGAGCGGATCGCCGCGCTCAAGGTCGGCCGCTCGGACGACCCGGCTGCCGACTTCGGCCCGCTGGTCGGCGCCGACGCGCTGGAGCGGGTCCGCGGGTACCTCGACCTCGGGGTCCGGGAGGGCGCCGAACTCGTCGTCGACGGGCGGGACTTCCGCCTTGAGGGCCACGAGGGCGGCTACTTCCTCGGCGCCTCGCTGTTCGACCGGGTGACCCCGGACATGCGGATCCACCGCGAGGAGATCTTCGGCCCGGTGCTCACCGTGGTCCGCGCCGCCGACTACGAGGAGGCGCTGCGGCTGCCCAGCGAGCACGAGTTCGGCAACGGCGTGGCCATCTACACCCGGGACGGCGACACCGCCCGGGACTTCGCCCGCCGGGTGGACACCGGCATGGTCGGCGTCAACGTGCCGATCCCGGTGCCGATCGCCTACCACACCTTCGGCGGCTGGAAGCGCTCCGCCTTCGGCGACCTCAACCAGCACGGTCCGGACTCGATCCGCTTCTACACCCGCACCCGCACCGTCACCTCGCGCTGGCCCTCCGGGGTCAAGGAGGGCGCGAGCTTCACCATGCCGACGATGGGGTGAACGCCGTGCACACCAGTGAACTGACGGAGGACCAGGCCGCGATCGCCGAGGCCGTCGGAGCCTTCGCCGCCGAGTACCTGGCCCCGCACGCGGTCGAGTGGGACCAGGCCAAGCACTTCCCGGTGGACGTGCTGCGCAAGGCCGCCGACCTCGGCCTCGCCGGGGTCTACGTCCGGGAGGACGTCGGCGGCTCCCAACTCTCCCGGCTGGACGGCGTGGTGGTCTTCGAAGCACTGGCGGGCGGCTGCCCGTCCGTCGCCGCCTACCTGTCCATCCACAACATGGTCGGCTGGATGGTCGACCGCTACGGCAGCGAGGACCAGCGCCACCGCTGGCTGCCCGCACTCTGCACCGCCGAGGACCTGGGCAGCTACTGCCTCACCGAACCCGGCGCCGGCTCCGACGCCGCCGCGCTCGCCACCCGGGCGGTGCGCGACGGCGACCACTGGGTGCTGGACGGCGTCAAGCAGTTCATCTCCGGCGCGGGCGCGGCCCGGGTGTACGTGGTGATGGCGCGCACCGGCGGCCCGGGCGCCTCCGGGGTGTCCGCCTTCGTGGTGGAGCGGGACGACCCGGGGCTCTCCTTCGGCCCCGACGAGCGGAAGATGGGCTGGAACGCCCAGCCCACCCGCCAGGTCGTCCTGGACGGCGTCCGGCTGCCCGCCGACCGCCTGCTCGGCGGCGAGGGCGAGGGCTTCCGGATCGCCATGGCCGGCCTGAACGGCGGCCGGCTCGGCATCGCCGCCTGCTCGCTCGGCGGCGCCCAGAGCGCCCTGGAGCGCACCACCGCCCACCTCGCCGACCGGGAGGCCTTCGGCGCCCGGCTGCTGCACGCCCAGGCGCTGCAGTTCCGGCTCGCCGACATGGCCACCGAGCTGGAGGCCGCCCGGGCGCTGCTCTGGCGGGCCGCCGCGGCCCTGGACCGGGGCGACCGGCGGGCACCGCAGCTGTGCGCGATGGCCAAGCGGCACGCCACCGACACCGGCTTCGAGGTGGCCAACCAGGCGCTCCAACTCCACGGCGGCTACGGCTACCTGGCCGAGTACGGCATCGAGAAGATCGTCCGCGACCTGCGGGTGCACCAGATCCTGGAAGGGACCAACGAGATCATGCGCGTCATCGTCGCCCGCGGCCTGATCGGAGCCGCCTGATGAGTGCCGAGGAGGTCCTGGTCCACCGCGAGGGCCGCGCCGGGCTGATCGTCCTCAACCGCCCCAAGGCGCTCAACGCCCTCACCCACGGCATGGTCCGGCGCATCGCGCGCGCCCTGGACGACTGGGAGCACGACCCGGCCGTGGCCACCGTGGTGATCACCGGCGCCGGGGAGCGCGGGCTCTGCGCGGGCGGCGACATCGTGGCCATCCACCGTGCCGCCACCGGCGGGGACCCGGGCGCCGCCGAGGAGTTCTGGCGCGACGAGTACCACCTCAACGCCCGGATCGCCCGCTACCCCAAGCCCTACGTGGCCGTGATGGACGGCATCGTGATGGGCGGCGGAGTCGGCGTCTCCGCCCACGGCAGCGTCCGGATCGTCACCGAACGCACCCGGATCGCCCTGCCGGAGACCGGGATCGGCTTCGTCCCCGACGTCGGCGGCACCTACCTGCTCGCCCTCGCCCCCGGCGAACTCGGCACCCACCTGGCCCTGACGGCCGGCTCCGTCGGCGCCGCGGACGCCCTGCTCTGCGGGCTCGCCGACCACCACGTGCCCGCCGAACGCCTCCCGGCGCTGCTGGACGACCTGGCCGAACGGCCCGTGCACGACGCCCTGGAACGGCACGTCGCCGCCGCGCCGCCCGGTCCGCTGGCCGGGCAGCGCGGTTGGATCGACCGCTGCTACGCGGCCGGTTCCGTCGAGGAGATCCTCGACCGGCTCGGCGACAGCGGCGAACCGGAGGCGAAGGCGGCCGCCGACCGGATCGCGGCCAACTCCCCGAGCGCCGTGAAGGCGACGCTCGCCGCCCTGCGCCGGGCCCGGGCGCTCGGCCCGCTGGAGGCGGTGCTCGACCAGGAGTACCGGATCTCCTGCGCGGCGCTGGCCACCCCGGACCTCGCGGAGGGCATCCGGGCCCAGGTGATCGACAAGGACCGCTCGCCGCGCTGGCACCCGGCCACCCTGGCCGAGGTCGAGGACGCCGTCGTGGCCCGCTACTTCGCCCCGCTCGGCGAGCGTGAACTCGGCCTCGCCGCCACCACACCCCTGGAGCGCTGGTGACCCTCGCGATCGGATTCGTCGGACTCGGCAACATGGGCGGCCCGATGGCCGCCAACCTGGTCAAGGCCGGTCACCGGGTGACCGGTTACGACCTCTCGGCGGCCGCCCGGGAGCGGGCGGCCGCCCACGGCGTGACGGTGGCGGGCTCGGCGGCGGAGGCCGTCGCCGACGCCCAGGTGGTGCTCACCATGCTGCCGACCGGACGCCATGTCCTGCAGGCCTACGAAGAGTTGACGCTCGCGGCGAGCGGGGCGCTGTTCGTGGACTGCTCCACCGTCGCGGTCGGCGACGCCCGGGTGGCCGCGGACCTCGCCCGTACGGTCGGGCACCGGGCCGTGGACGCGCCGGTCTCCGGCGGCGTCCCCGGAGCCGAGGCCGCGAGCCTGACCTTCATGGCCGGCGGGGACGAGGCCGAGTTCGCCGAGGCGGAACCGGTGCTCGCCGCGATGGGCCGCAAGGTGGTCCACTGCGGAGGCTCCGGTGCCGGGCAGGCCGCGAAGATCTGCAACAACATGATCCTCGGCGTCTCGATGATCGCGGTGAGCGAGGCCTTCGTCCTCGGCGAGCGCCTCGGCCTCAGCCACCGGGCGCTCTACGAGGTCGCCTCCACCGCCTCCGGCCAGTGTTGGGCGCTCACCACCAACTGCCCCGTCCCCGGGCCGGTGCCGACCAGCCCGGCCAACCGCGACTACGCCGCCGGGTTCGCGGCCGCCCTGATGGCCAAGGACCTGGGGCTGGCCGCCGACGCCGCCACCGCGACCGCAGCGCCGACCGAACTCGGCCGCCGGGCAGCCGAGTTGTTCGCCGACTTCGCCCAGGACGGGGGCGGCGGGCTGGACTTCTCCGCCATCATCACCACGCTGAGGGAGCGCGCATGACGTACGGGACGATCCTGGTCGAGCGCAAGGGCCGGGTCGGGCTGATCACTCTCGACCGGCCGAAGGCGCTGAACGCGCTGAACACCCAGTTGATGAACGAAGTCGTGGCGGCGGCAGCGGAGTTCGACCGGGACCCGGCGATCGGCTGCCTGCTGCTGACCGGCTCGGCGAAGGCTTTCGCGGCCGGTGCGGACATCAAGGAGATGCAGTCGCTCGACTTCGTCGACGCCTACCTCGGCGACTGGTTCGCCGCCTGGGACCGCTTCGCCGCCCTGCGCAAGCCCGTCGTCGCCGCCGTCGCGGGCTACGCGCTGGGCGGCGGCTGCGAGCTGGCGATGATGTGCGACATCCTGCTGGCCGCGGACACCGCGAAGTTCGGGCAGCCGGAGATCAAGCTCGGGGTGATCCCGGGCATCGGCGGCTCGCAGCGCCTCACCCGCGCCATCGGCAAGGCCAAGGCGATGGACCTGTGCCTCACCGGCCGGATGATGGGTGCCGAGGAGGCCGAGCGGGCCGGCCTGGTCGCCCGGATCGTCCCGGCCGACCAGCTGCTCACCGAGGCGCTGGCCACCGCCGGGACCGTCGCGGCGATGTCCACCCCGGCGGCGGTCATGCTCAAGGAGAGCGTCAACCGCTCCTTCGAGACGACGCTCGCCGAGGGCGTCCGCTTCGAACGCCGGCTGTTCCACTCGGTGTTCGCCACGGCGGACCAGAAGGAGGGCATGGCCGCCTTCGCCGAGAAGCGGGCGCCGAAGTTCGAGCACCGCTGACGACCGGCGGGCGAGGCCGGGGGCAGAGGATCGCCCCGGCCCCGCCCGATTCCGGTCGGCCCGTGCTACCTGCCGGCCCGGCGGCTGCCGAGCCGCAGGCCGCCGAACACCAGGCCGCCCACGAAGAGGACGATCCCGATCAGGAGCAGCCAGAGCAGCCCCTTCACCAGGACGCCCACGAAGCCGAACACCACCGCGATGAGCAGGATGAACAGGAGCAGTGCCATGTCGTTCCCCTTCCGCTTCCTCGCCTCGTCCTCGTGTCCGCCGTCGGATGCCGCCGTCAGTGCTTGCGCCCGAAGGCGCCCTTGACCCGGTCGGCGGCGCCGCGCACGGCGTCCTTGACGTCGTCCGCGGCCTGCTCGGCCTTCGACTCGACCTGATCGGCCTGGCCCTCGCCCTTGAGCTTCTGGTCGCCGGTCACGTCCCCGGCCTTCTCCTTGGCCTTGCCGGTCAGTTCCTGCGCCTTGTTCGACAGGCTGCTCATCCGGTCCTCCCGTGGTCCGTCGTCCGTCGGCGACGTGGCTCCGTCGCCGCTGTTCGTCTCCGTTTGCCCCGTAATCGCCCTTCCATGCACCGGGGCGGATCGGTGTCCGGACGGGCCCGGGCCGCCCCGAACGCGTTCGTTACGATCGGGGGATGACCGCGAGAAGAGAGCCGATCAGCCGCCGGGAGCGCCCGGCGAAGCCCGCCCTGTCCCGTCGGTGGATCGTCGACACCGCCGTACGGGTCATGCGGGCGGAGGGGCTGGAGAAGGTCACCATGCGCCGCCTGGCCGCGGAGCTGGACACCGGCCCGGCCTCGCTGTACGTCTACGTGGCCAACACCGCCGAGCTGCACGCCGCCGTCCTGGACGCCCTGCTGGGGGAGGTCGACCTGACCGGCGGGCGCCCCGACGGCGCCGCGGCCGTCGAGGGGGACGACTGGCGCGAGCGGCTCCGCGCCGTCCTGGCCTCCTACACCGCCGTGCTCTTCGCGCACCCCCAGCTCGCCCGCTCGGCCGTCGTGGCGCGGCCCAGTGGCGAGAACTACCTGCGACTGGTGGAGTGCGTCCTCGGCCTGCTGTCCCGCAGCGGCGCACCCCGGGAGCAGGTCGCCTGGGGCGTGGACAAGTTGCTCCAGGACGCCACCGCCACGGCGGCCGAGCACGCGACCCAGGCCCAGGACCCGGCGTCCGACGAGGCCTGGAGCGCCACCGCCCGGGCCCTGCGGACGGCGGACGAGGGCACCCACCCGGCGATCCGGGCGCACATGCCCGTCCTGGTCGGCGGCTCGGCCGAGCAGCGCCTGCGCTGGGGCTTCGACGTGCTGGTCAACGGCATCACCGGGACGCCGGTCCCGGGCGCGGAGGGCTGAACCCTCCCGTCCGGCGCCCCGCCCACCCGGGGCCTCGGTTGTCCGGGGCGCCGGGCGTCGGCACGCCCATGGACGAACTTGTTCGGAACGAACATGTTCGTTACCGTGGAGGAGTCCGGTCAGTCCTCAGGAGGCACCCATGAGCACCCACCACCCCATCGCGATCATCGGCGGCGGTCTCGGCGGTCTCACCGCCGCCCGCGTGCTGCACGTCCACGGCGTCCCGGCCGTCGTCTTCGAACTGGAGGCCTCCGCCGCCGCCCGGGCCCAGGGCGGCATGCTCGACATCCACGAGGAGACCGGTCAGCGGGCGCTGCGGGCCGCCGGCCTGTACGAGGACTTCCTGGGGCTCGTCCACGCGGGCGGCCAGGAGATGCGCCTGGTCGGCCCCGACGCCGTGGTCCGCGTCGCGGAGCAGGACGACGGCACCGGCGGCCGCCCCGAGGTCGACCGCGGCGACCTGCGCGACCTGCTGCTGGCCTCGCTGCCCGAGGGCACCGTCCGCTGGGGGAGCAAGGTCACCGGCGTCCGACCGCTCGGCGGCGGCCGCCACGAGGTGACCTTCGCCGACGGGTCCACCGTCACCACCGACCTCCTGATCGGCGCCGACGGCGCCTGGTCCCGGGTGCGGCCGCTGCTCTCCGATGCCGTGCCCGCCTACACCGGCATCTCCTTCGCCGAGGCCGACCTGCACGACGCCGACGCCCGCCACCCGCGCAGCGCCGCCCTGATCGGCGGCGGCTTCTTCCTCGGCCTGGGCGGCGGCTGCGGCTTCCTCGCGCACCGGGAGAGCGACGGCAGCCTCCACGTCTACGCCGCCGTGCGGGCCGACGAGGGCTGGCTCGACACCGTCGACTTCACCGACCTCGCCGCCGCCCGGGCCGGCGTCCTCGCCCGCTTCGACGGCTGGCACGACGACCTGCGCGCCCTGGTCGCCGACGCGGACACCCTCACCCCGCGCCGCATCCACGCCCTGCCGGTCGGCCACCGCTGGGAGCCGACCCCGGGGGTGACGCTCCTCGGGGACGCCGCCCACCTGATGTCCCCGTTCGCGGGCGAGGGCGCCAACCTGGCCATGCTCGACGGCGCCGAACTCGCCGCGGCCCTGGTCGCCCACCCCGGCGACACCGCGGCCGCGCTGGCCGCCTACGAGACGGCCCTGTTCCCGCGCGCCGAGGCGTCCGCCGCGGACTCCGCCGCCAGCCTGGAGTCGATGTTCGGCGAGCACGGACTCGACCGGATGGTCGAGTTCTTCACCCCCGCCCCCGCCTCCGCCCCCGCCCCCGCGGCCGAGTGACCGGCTGACCGGCGCGCCGGTGCTCCCGGCGCGTTGCGCGGCGGGGTGCGGCCGCCCGGCTGAGATGCTCGCCCGGTGGAGACCAGGGACACGGGCCGGATCGAGGCGTTCAGCGACGGGGTGTTCGCGATCGCGATCACCCTGCTGGTGCTGGAGATCAAGATCCCGCAGGCGCACGGGGCGGCGGAGCTGTGGCGGGCGCTCGGGGCGCAGTGGCCGTCCTACTTCGCCTACGTGGTGAGCTTCCTGGTGATCGGGGTGGTCTGGGTCAACCACCACACCCTGTTCGCCCACCTCGCCCGGGTCGACCGCACCCTGATGTTCCTCAACCTGCTGCTGCTCATGCTGATCTCCGTGCTGCCGTTCCCGACCGCCGTGGTCGCGCAGAACCTGCGCAACGGCTCGGCGGCGAACGTCGCGGCGGCCGTGTACGGCGCGGTGATGGTCGGTCAGGCGGTGCTGTTCTCCGCCTTCTGGAACCACGTCACGCGCACCGTCCGCTGCTTCGACGGGCAGGTGGACGTGCCGGCGGCCCGGGCCGCCCGGTGGCGGTTCGAACTGGGGCTGGTGGTCTACCCGCTCACCGTCGCGCTGGCCTTCCTCTCCGCCCCGGCCGCCCTCGCCGTCCACGGACTGCTGGCCGTCTACTACGGGTTCAACCAGGTGCGGGTGCCGCTGCTGGCGCAGGGGACCTGACCGGATCGCGGAAACCACGGCCGGGGGAGCGGGAGTTGTCGTAGCGTCCGGGCCATGGACCACGCCTTCGCCACCCGCTTCGCCCAGGACTGGGCCGCCGCCTGGAACTCCCACGACCTGGAGCGCATCCTCGCCCACTTCACCGAGGACGTCGTCTTCGCCTCGCCCCGGATCGTCGAGCTGATCGGCGACCCGTCCGGCGAGGTGCGCGGCAAGGAGGCCCTGCGCGTCTACTGGCGCAAGGGCCTCCAGCACCTGCCCGACCTGCACTTCACCGTCGAGGACGTCCGGGCCTCCGTGGACACCCTCGTCATCAACTACCGCAACGAGCGCGGCCGGGCCGTCGCGGAGGTGCTCACCTTCCGCGACGGCCTGGTCTGCCACGGCCTCGGCGCGTACGGGCCGGAGGTGTAGCGCACGCCCTGGATCCGGCCGGACTACAGCCAGACGACGTAGCGGTCGTCGAACTCCCCGCCGACGCAGAACTCCCGGCGTTCGCGGATGTCGCTGGCGACGAACCCGCCGCCCTCCTCGCACTGGATGACGGTGACGGGCGGTTCGATGTGCCGGACGTGTCCGGCGGCGGAGGCGGGGACGGCGGCCAGCGAGAGGGCGGCGGCGGCCAGGGCGGTGAGCGCGACGACGCGCTTGGTGATGGTCATGCCCGCACAACGATCACGCCCGGCCCCGGTCACCGCCGCCGTGCCGGGACCGTCAGGCGACGGTCAGGACGATCTTGCCGGTGGTGCGGCCCAGCTCGCCGAGCTCATGGGCCTTGGCGGCCTGGTCGAGCGGGAGGACGGCCTCGACCACGGGCCGCAGTGCGCCCCGCTCGGCCAAGGCGGTGAGCTCGCGCAGGCCCAGGTGGTCGGGCTCGACCAGGACCCAGCTCGCGCTGACGCCCTCCTGCGCCGCGGGGACGTCGCCCGGGCCGGGGAGGGTGATCAGCCGGCCGCCGGGACGCAGCACCTTCATGGACCGCTCGGCCGTCTCGCCGCCGAGCCCGTCGAGGACCACGTCCACGTCGGACACGGCCTCCTCGAAGCGGACCTCGCGGTAGTCGACCACCTCGTCCGCGCCCAGCTCGCGCAGCAGGTCGTGCTTGCCCGCGCTGGCCGTGCCGATGACGTACGCGCCGCGCGCCTTCGCGATCTGGACCGCCAGGTGGCCGACGCCGCCGGCCGCCGCGTGCACCAGCACCCGCTCGCCGGGGCGCACGTCGGCGGCGTCGACCAGGGCCTGCCAGGCGGTCAGCCCGGCCAGCGGCAGCGCCGCCGCCTCCACGTGCGACAGACCGGCCGGCTTCGGGGCGAGGTGCCGGGCCGGGGCGACGACGTACTCGGCGTAGCCGCCGGCCTGGCGCGGGAACAGCGGCATGCCGTAGACCTCGTCGCCGGGGCGGTGGTTGCTCACCCCGGGGCCGACGGCCTCCACCGTGCCGGAGACGTCCCAGCCGACCGCCGGCACCTCGCCCCACCCGATGAGCGCCCCGCTCGCCCTGGTCTTCCAGTCCACCGGGTTCACCCCGGCCGCGTGCACCTTCACCAGGACCTCGTTCATCCCCGGCTCGGGCCGCGCCAGCTCCCGCTCCACCAGCTGCTCCGGGCCGCCCCACTGCTCCACCACGACTGCACGCATGTCCGTACGCCTTGCTCTCGTCGGATCCGGTCGATCCGTTCCACTGCCGGGCCTGCCCGGCGCAACGAGGTCAACCATTCCGTGCCCGGCACCAGCGCGGGGTTGGCCGTCCGGCCACTGTGTGACAGGATCTGGCCATGGCAAGGATCCGGCCGGAGGCCCCGCGGAACTGCTCGGACCCGGCGCCGTTGGCGCCCGATCCGCACCGGGTCGCGGTGCTGGCCCTGCCCGGGGTCCCCCCGTTCGAGCTGGGCATCCCCTCCCGGGTGTTCGGCAGCGCGGAGGACGCCGAGGGCCGCCGGCTCTACGAGGTCACGGTCTGCACCGCCGACGGCGCCGCCGTCCTCAGTGACGCGGGTTTCACCGTGCAGCCCGCCGCTGGGCCCGAGGCCCTGGCCGCGGCGGACACCGTGGTGATCCCGCCCACCCATGCGATGCCCGAGCTGGGCACCGGCGGCCCGCTGCCGCCCGAGGTCACGGCGGCCGTCGCCCGGATCCGCCCCGGCACCCGGCTGGTGTCGATCTGCTCCGGCTCCTACGTGCTCGCCGCGGCCGGGCTGCTCGACGGCCGGCCGGCCACCACCCACTGGAACCTCGCCCCCGAGTTCCGCCGGGCCTACCCCACGGTCAAGGTCGACGAGGAGGTGCTCTTCGTCGACGACGGCGACGTGCTCACCTCCGCCGGGGTGGCCGCGGGCGTCGACCTCTGCCTGCACCTGATCCGCCGCGACCACGGTGCGGCCACCGCCAACCGGGTCGCCCGGATGTGCGTCGTGCCGCCGTGGCGGGACGGCGGGCAGGCCCAGTACATCGACCGTCCCGTCCCCGACCCCACCATCGCGGGCACCACCGCAACCCGGGCCTGGGCGCTCGCCCACCTCGACGAGCCGCTGCCGCTCACCAGGCTCGCCGAGCACGCCCGGATGAGCCTGCGCTCCTTCACCCGGCGCTTCCGCGACGAGGTCGGCATGACGCCGGTCCAGTGGCTCACCGCCCAGCGGCTCGAACTGGCCAAGCAGCTCCTGGAGACCACGGACCTGCCCATCGACCTGGTCGCCCACCGGGCGGGCTTCGGCACCGCGAATTCCCTGCGCGCCCACATGCGGGCGGCCTTCGGCATCTCGCCCGCCTCCTACCGCCGCACCTTCGGCACGGACGACCGGGTGGCCGCGCTCAGGTGACCGCCCCCGGCCGGTCGCGCCCGTACCAGGGTGGCCGTGCCCAGGTGCCCAGGTGCCCAGGTGCCCAGGTGCCCGGGCCCGGTCAGGGCGGCGCGGGCAGCTCCACCGTGACGCGCAGCCCGCCGCCCGGGCGCGGGCCGAGGGTGAGCGTCCCGTCGTGGGCCTCGGCGATGGACCGGACGATCGCCAGGCCCAGCCCGACGCCCGCGTGGTGGTTGCGGACGCGCCCGGTGCCGCGCTGGAACGGCTCGGTGAGCGTCGCGACCAGCTCCGGGGCGAGCGGCTCGCCGGTGTTCTCGACGACGAGCAGCGCGGCCCCCGGGCGGACCCGGGTGCCGACCCGTACGGTGCCGCCCGCGGGCAGGTTGTGGACGATCGCGTTGTGCACCAGGTTCACGGTCAGCTGGAGCAGCAGCGCCGGGGAGCCGGTGGTGGGGGCGGCGGCGCCGGAGGTCTCCACGGTGACGCCGTGCCGTTCCGCGAGCGGCAGCAGGGTCTCGGCCGCCTCCTCCGCCAGCAGGGACAGGTCGACCGGTTCCCGGGTGTAGGAGCGCTGGCCGGCCCGGCTGAGCAGGAGCAGCGCCTCGGTGAGCTCGATCGCCCGGGCGTTGACGACGTGGAGGCGGTCGATGACCACGCCGGGGTCCCGGTCGGGATCGCTCCGGGCGACGTCGAGGAGCGCCTTGGAGGTGGCCAGCGGGGTGCGCAGCTCGTGCGAGGCGTTGGCGGCGAACCGCTGCTGCGCGCCGACGTGGGCTTCGAGCCGGTCCAGCATGGTGTCGAAGGCGTCGGCGAGCTCGCGGAACTCGTCCGCGCGGCCCGGCAGCCGGATCCGGTGGGCGAGCGATCCGGTCGAGGCCAGCCTGGTGGCGGCGGTGATGCGGCTCAGCGGAGCCAGGACCCGGCCGGCCAGGATCCACCCGCCGACCAGGCCGAACACCAGCAGGAACGCCAGCACCAGGGCGGCCCGCGGGGCGAAGACGCGCAGCAGGTTGGAGCGGACCGGGAACACCCCGCGGGTCGGGAGGTCGGTGGAGCCGGGGATGAGGAACGCCCGGTCGGGGACGTAGCGGAGCAGGAACAGCCAGACCGCGGTGAGCAGCAGGACCGCGGCGACCATGAGGAACCCGGCGTAGCTGAGGGTGAGTTTCAGCCGGACGCTCGGCCCGGGCGCCCTACCCACGCGGCCCGCCGCCCTCGGGCCCGGAGCGGGAGCCGGATGCGGAGCCGGTGCCGGAGCCGGGCGGCGGCGCGTCGATGCGGTAGCCGACGCCCGGCACGGTGGCGATGATCCACGGCTCGCCGAGCCGCTTGCGCAGGGCCGAGACGGTGATCCGCACGGCGTTCGTCAACGGGTCGGCGTTCTCGTCCCAGGCCCGTTCGAGCAGCTCCTCGGAGCTGACCACGCCGCCCTCCGCGGCGACCAGGACGTCGAGCACGGCGAACTGCTTCCTGGTCAGTGCGACGAACCGGCCGTCCCGGTGGACCTCGCGCCGGAACGGGTCCACCCGCAGGCCCGCGAGCTCCCGCACCGGCGGCCTGCTGTGGCCGCGCCTGCGGTCCAGGGCCCGGAGCCGGAGCGCGAGTTCGCGCAGCTCGAAGGGCTTGGTGAGGTAGTCGTCGGCGCCCAGTTCGAACCCGGAGGCCTTTTGGTCGAGCCGGTCGGCCGCGGTGAGCATCAGGATCGGCTGGCCGCTGCCGGAGGCGACGATGCGCCGGGCGATCTCGTCCCCGGAGGTCCCGGGGACGTCCCGGTCGAGGACGGCGATGTCGTAGGCGTTGACGGCGAGCAGCTCCAGCGCGGTGTCCCCGTCCCCCGCGATGTCGGCCGCGATCGCCTCCAGCCGCAGACCGTCCCGGATGGCCTCGGCCAGGTAGAGCTCGTCCTCGACGATCAGCACTCGCATCCCCCGATGCTACGAGCCGGCACCTATCGTCCGCGTATCGGAAAACGCATACGCCGGGGCAACGGACCGTTGCGTTGACTGGCGGCATGAACCACGAGCAGGGCAGGACGAGAACGGCCACGCACGACCGTGCGGAGCGGACGCCGGAGCGGACGCCGGAGCCGACCGCAGGACCCGGGGAGCCGACCGCAGAGCCGGGGGAGCCCGGCGCCCGGCGCGCGGCGCCGCTCCGGGCGCTCCGGGTGCTCCGGGTGCTCCGCGCCGCCGCCCGGCCGGAGCCCTGGCAGCGCGGGCCGGTCCTCACCGCGCTGGCGCTGCTGCTCGGCCTGCTCCTGCTGCTGCACGCGCAGGTCCCGAACGCCGGGTGGCACCTCGGCAGCCTGGTGGAGAACCTCCTGCCGTGGTTCGGCCTGTTCGTCCCGCTGCTGCTGGCCGCCGCGTTGTGGCGGCGGTCCGCCGCCGCCGTGCTGGCGCTGCTGCTCCCGGTCGCGGCGTGGCTGAACCTCTTCGGCGGCCTGCTCCTCGACAAGTCCCGCCCGGGCGGCGACCTCACCGTGGCCGAGCAGAACGTGAACGCCGACAACCCGGACCCGGACGCCACCGCACGCCACCTGGCCGGCTCCGGCGCGGACCTGCTGGCCCTGGTCGAGCTCACCCCGCAGGCGGCGGGCGCGTACGAGCAGGGGCTGGCGGCGGCGTACCCGTACCACGTGGTGCTGGGCACCGTCGGCCTCTGGAGCAGGCTGCCGCTGGGCGGGGCCGAGCCGATCGACGTGATGGACTACGGCCCGCTGGCGGAGCGCGCGCCGGCCGCCCGCGACCTGGCTGAGAACCGGGCGCTGCGCACCACGGTGACCACCGCCCGGGGGCCGCTGACCGTCTACGTGGCGCATCTGGGGTCCGTCCGGGTGACCCCCGCCACCGGCTTCTGGACGGCCTCCCGCGACATCGGCGTGCAGGCCCTCGGCCGCTCCCTCGCCGCCGACCGGAGCGAGCGGGCGCTGCTGCTCGGCGACCTGAACGGCACCCTGGACGACCGCGCGCTCGCCGGCCTCACCGCCGGGATGCGCTCGGCCCAGGACACGGCCGGGGACGGCTTCGGATTCAGCTACCCGGCCTCCTTCCCGATGGTGCGGATCGACCAGATCCTGCTCCGCGGAGTGACGGCGACCTACTCCCGGGTCCTGCCGGACGACGGCAGCGACCACCTGCCGGTGGCGGCCGGCATCCGCTGGTGAACCTCCTGCCCCGGACGGGGCAGGAGGGAGTCCGAACTGCGGTCGGATCAGGCCGACTTGGTGATGGTGTAGACGACGTAGACGCCGCACTGGGCGCCGGAGCCCTGCCGACTGACGACCCAGCCGGCCGGGATCGTGGAGGGCCCGCAGACCTGCATGCTGGTCTGGTCGGTGACCTTGACGATGGTGTACGTCCCGTAGGTGCCGCAGAGCGAGGAGTTGCTCTGGACCGCGGTGATCACCCAGCCCGCCGGGACGGCGGACTGCGCGCAGTCCTGGAGGGTGGTCTGGGTGGTGACCTTGAGCAGCGAGTACAGCGGGTAGTTGCCGCAGCCGGCGCCGTTCTGGGTCGAGGTGATCACCCAGCCGGTGGGCACGGGCGAGTTGCCGCAGGCCTGGATGCTGCTCTGGTTCGACAACTGGACGATGGTGTACGTCCCGTAGGTGCCGCAGGCGGCGGAGGTGGTCTGGATGGCGGTGATCACCCAGCCGCTGGGGAGGGCGGACTGTCCGCAGTCCTGGAGGGTGGTCTGGGTGGTGACCTTGAGCAGCGAGTACAGCGGGTAGTTGCCGCAGCCCGCGCCGTTCTGCATCGCGGTGATCACCCACCCCGTGGGCACGGGCCAGTTGCCGCAGGCCTGGACACTGGTCCGGTCGCCCAGCGGGACGAGGGTGTACGTGCTGTAGGTGCCGCAGGCCGGGGAGACGGTCTGGATCGCGGTGATCACCCAGCCCGGCGGGATCGGGGACTGCCCGCAGTCCTGGAGGACGGTCTGGGTGGTGACCTTGAGCAGCGAGTACAGCGGGTAGCTCCCGCAGGTGCCGGCACCGCTCTGCATCGCGGTGATCACCCAGCCGCTCGGGATCGGCCCGTTCCAGCAGGCCTGGACGGAGGTCAGGGCCGAGGCGTCGGCGATGGTGAACAGCCCGTAGCCGCTGCACCCGGACCACTGCTCACTGACGATCACCCAGCCGGTGGGCACCGGGGTGTAGCCGCAGATCGTCGTCGTGCCGGCGGCCTGCGGCGAGGCCTGCGAGGTCTGCGAGGCCTGCGAGGTCTGCGAGGCCGGTACGGTCCGGGCGGGCTGGGCCGCCTGGGCGGCCGGGGCGACCGCGAGGGTCAGGCCGCCCAGGATCAGCGCCGCCACCGTGAGCCAGCGGGACAGGGACCGTATCGGTCCGAGCAGTCGCATCCGTCGTTCTCCTGATCGTTCGGGCCAGTTGGCGCCTGAGAGCTTGGCAGGCCCGGGCACGCGTGACCAGACCCTCGGCGGCCCGGAGCTTCCGGTGCTGTGCCGCAGCCCGCCGCCGGACGGGTGGATTCCGTGGGGGACAGCGCGCGGCGGCCGCCTGGGGCGCGTGGAGCCGTTCACACTCCCGCCGTACGGCGGACGGCGGCACCGACGGACCTGGAGCCGCGCCGCCTTGACGAGGGAGGACCCCGATGGATCGTCACGGCGCAGCCCGCCACGCAGGCGACCACGCAGCCCGCCGCACCGCCCACGGCCCCGGCCGGGCCGTGGGCGCACCGGCGCTGGCGGCCCTGCTGCTGAGCGGCCCGCTGCTCGCCGGGTGCACCTCGGCGGCCGCCACCGACCCCGAGGCCGCGCCCACGCAGTCCCCCTCCGCCGCGCCCTCCTCCGCCCCGGCCACCGCGCCGCCCGCCCAGCCGGCGCCGCAGCTGACGGACCAGCAGGTGAACTCCGCCGTGGGCCGGATCGACGGCTACGTGCAGGACGCCATGGCGAAGACCGGCGTCCCCGGGGTGGCGGTCGCCGTGGTGTACCAGGACAAGGTGATCCACGCGAAGGGCTTCGGCGTCCGGCAGCTCGGCAAGCCCGACCAGGTGGACCCGGACACCGTGTTCCAGCTGGCCTCGGTCTCCAAGCCGATCTCCTCGACGGTGGTCGCCGGGGCGGTCGGCCAGAAGGTCGCCACCTGGGACGACCCGGTCACCTCCCACGACCCGGGCTTCGCGCTGGCCGACCCGTACGTGACGGACCACGTGACGATCGCCGACCTGTTCTCGCACCGCAGCGGCCTGCCCGACCACGCCGGCGACCTGCTGGAGGACCTCGGCTACCAGCGCGACTACATCGTCCAGCACCTGCGCGACCAGCCGCTCAGCCCGTTCCGGGCGACCTACGCCTACACCAACTACGGCCTGACCGAGGCGGCGGTGGCCGTCGCCAAGGCCAAGGGGGTGGCCTGGGAGGACCTCGCGGCGGACGTCCTCTACAAGCCGCTGGGGATGGGCTCCACCAGCTCCCGGCGCTCCGACTACGACGCCGCGGGCAACAAGGCGGCGCCGCACGTGAAGACGGACGGCGGCTGGCAGGTCAGCACCACCGAGAACGCCGACTCGCAGTCCCCGGCCGGCGGGGTGAGCTCCACCGTGCAGGACCTCGCCCGCTGGATGCGGTTGCAGCTCGCCGACGGGAAGTTCGAGGGCCGGGCGGTGATCGACCCGGCGGCCCTGAACGAGACCCGCACCCCGCACTACGTCAACAGCCCGCCGAGGGCGCCGGCCGCCACCGCGGGCTTCTACGGCCTCGGCTGGAACGTGAACACCGACCCCGAGGGGCGGTTGCGGCTGAACCACTCCGGCGGCTTCGAGCTGGGCGCGGCGACCACGGTGACCCTGCTGCCCTCCGAGCAGCTGGGGATCGTGGTGCTGACCAACGGCCAGCCGACCGGCCTCCCGGAGGCGGTCGCCGAGGAGTTCTTCGACCTCGCCCAGAACGGTCGCGAGACGGTCGACTGGCTGTCCTTCCTCGGCAAGGTGGTCCCCGCCGCCGCGGCGAGCCCCGTCTCGAAGACCGACTACGCCAAGCCCCCGGCCGGAGCCGCCCCGGCCAAGCCGAACTCCGCCTACACCGGGACGTACGGCAGCGGCTACTACGGGACGCTGACCGTCGGCGAGCAGGACGGCGGGCTGGTGATGACGGTGGGTCCCGCCGGGCTGCGGTACCCGCTGACGCACTTCGACGGCGACGTGTTCAGCTTCGCCAGCAAGGGCGAGAACGCGGTCGGCCTGTCCGGGGTGACCTTCACGGTCGGCGGCGACGGGCGGGCCGCCAAGGTGGTCGTCGAGCAGCTGGACGTGGACGGCCTCGGGACCTTCACCCGTTCCTGACGTCCGGTTCCTGACGTCCGGTTCCTGGTGTCCGGTTCCTGGTGTCCCGTTCCTGAGGCCCGCTTCTCGGCGTCCCGTTCCTGACGTCCTGCGCGCGAGGCACCGGGCCCCGACCGCCCCCCGGAGCTGCGACGGACCGTCCGTCGGCCGCCCCCGGGAGGGCGGTGCGGGGCTCGCTGCGCGAAGTTGTCTGACCAAGTTCGGCCCGTGTTCGCCCGCGCGCCCTTCCCCGGGCGGCGCGGAACCGGTACTTCTGTGTCCCGCCCGTGGTGCACCGCCACCGGGCACCCACCCTCACGCAACCACACGGGACGAGGTACCCCCATGCGACTTCGCTGGAGCCCCTTCGGCGGACTGCTCGCCACCCTCCCGCTCATCGGCGCACTGGTCGTCGGCGCCCCCGCCGGCGCCCAGGCGGCGGGCGGCAGCGGCAACCTGATCGTCAACGGCGACGCCGAGGCCGGCGGCTACTGCACCAACGACTGGAGCGCCGCCACCACCGTCCCGGGCTGGACCGTCCAGGCCGGCGGGATCGACGTGATGTGCTCCACGGTCGGCTCCTTCGGCCTGCCGGGCGACGGGCAGACCGCCGGCAAGGCCTTCTTCGCACCGGGCAACTTCGGGGACGGCTCGATGAGCCAGACCGTCGACGTCTCCTCGGCGGCCACCGCGATCGACGGCGCCGGCGTGCACTACAACCTGGCGGGCTGGCTGGGCGGTTGGACCACGTACGGCGGCTACGCCGCGGTGAGCCTGCACTTCCAGGACGCCGGCGGCAACCCGCTCGGCGCCACCGCCAAGCTGCCCACCGTCTCCGCGACCGACCGCGGCCTGGGCACCAAGTTCCTCTCCCGCAACGCCACCGGCGCCGTCCCGGCCGGGACCCGCTCGATCCAGGTCGAGGTGCAGTTCCTCTCCACCACGAACGAGACCGGCTACCTGGACAACCTCTCGCTCACCCTCGACACCCCGGTCGCCGCGCCCGCGCCGATCGCCCCGCCGGCCTCCCGAGTGCCGGGCTACGACCACGTGTTCACCGTCATGATGGAGAACACCGACTACGCCCAGATCATGAACGACCCGGCGGACACCCCGTTCATCCACAGCCTGATGTCCCAGGGCGCCACCCTCACCGACTCGCACGGTGTCTACCACCCCAGCGACGAGAACTACCTGGCGATCGCGGGCGGCGACACCTACACCAAGGGCGCCACCTACTGGCCCAACATCAACTCCCCGCAGCGCAACCTCGGCGACACCATCGAGGACGCCGGCAAGACCTGGAAGGCCTACGAGCAGGGCATGGGCACGCCCTGCAACACCACCAAGGCCTACGACAGCTCCTACATGCCCGACGACGCGCCGTTCATCAACTACACCGACATCAGCGGCAACCCGGCCCGCTGCGCGGCCCACCTGTTCGACACCTCGCAGCTGACCACCGACCTCAAGTCGGCGGCCACCACGCCGAACTTCTCCTGGATCGCCGCCGACGACTACTACGACGGCGAGGCCTCCGGCAACGGCAGCGCCACCAGCCTCAAGACCCAGGACGGCTGGCTGCAGCAGACCCTCGCCCCGGTGCTGTCCTCCCCGGCCTGGACCCAGCAGCGCTCGCTGCTCGTGCTGACCTGGGACGAGAGCCAGAACGAGGGCTACAACCACCTGGCCACCGTCGTCGTCGGCTCCCAGGGCACCGTTCCGGCCGGGACCAGCAGCCCGCTGCACTACGACCACTACGGCATCGGCCGGACCTTCGAGTCCGCCCTCGGGCTGCCCGGCCTGACCGCCAACGACACCTACGCGACGCCGCTGAACGCCGCCTTCGCGCCGTCCACCGCGACCGGCCCGACCCTGACCGGCGACCTCAACGCGGTCGCCGCCGGCGGCAACCTCACCCTGCGCTACGCCCTGCCCACCGCCGCCCAGGCCGGTGCCAAGAACTGGATCGGCTTCTACCCGGCGGGCGTCACCCCGGGCTCCCGCTCCTCGCTCACCTGGTCCTACGCCCCGAACCAGAGCGGCGCCCTCACCTTCGCCAGCGGCAAGCTCGGCGGCGCGGGCCGGTACGACGCGTACCTCCTGGCCAACGACGGCTACTCGGTGCTGGCCGGTCCGTTCACCGTCACCGTCGGCTGACGACGGGAGAAAGCCGAGGGGGCCCGCTCGGAGAAGTCCGGGCGGGCCCCTTGCCCTTCCCCCGTCCGGGGTGCGGCCGCCGCCGGCCGCGGCCGTGACCGACCCTGCCGCTGAGCTGGACCTGAGCTGGACCTGACAGGCAACTTGCCCGAATCGCTGCGGAGTTCGGCGATTGGTTGAGACCATTCCGGTGAAATCGAGACCGGGAGTGGCCTTGTCCGTGCCGACCGCCGGGTTGTCCGTGCGCGCCCGCATCCTGCTGACCGTCACCGCCGTACTGCTGCTCGCGGCGGCCGCCTTCGGCTTCCACCGCGCGATCGGAGTGCACAACTCCGACCGTTTCAGGGGGTGTTGGCAGCTCACCCCGGCCCCCCGCGCCCCGCACCGCTGCGGCGCCCCACCGTCGTCGGTCCGGACCTCGGCCGCCGCCCCGCTGCCCGGCGTGAAGGTCACCCGGCGGGCGACACCGGGTGGTGCGGTGTCGAAGTGAGGGCGGGGCGGGGCGGCGAAGATCGTCCCAGCGGCCCGCTGCGGGGGTTGGGCGCCGGGCTACGCCTTCTCGGTCGGTGCGGGGGCGGTGGGGAGGGTCCCGACGGTGCGGGCGATGTCGGAGCGGAGCTCGTCCAGACTGTGGTCGGGTCCGAGGACCATGCGGCGGAGCTGGGGCATGGCCAGGCTCCAGCCGACCAGGCCGAGGGCGAAGAACAGGCGGGTGCGGGGGTCGCCGCTGCCCTGGGCGGCCTGGAGCTTGTCCTGGTAGTGGCGGGTGCGGGCCTCCTCGCCGGGGACGGGCCCGTCGCCGAGTTCGAGGGCCTCCCACATGAGCAGCCGCAGCGCCTCGGGGTGGGCGCGGTGGTAGTCGAAGAGGCGCTCGGCGTAGGCGGGCAGGTCGTCGTCGCCGGGCGGGACGGCCTCGGCGAGGTCGGCCATCAGGCGTTCGAGGACGGCGGCGAAGAGCTTGTCCTTGTCGCCGAAGTAGTCGTAGATCGCCCGCTTGTTGGCCCGGGCCTGGGCGGCGATGCGGTCCACCCGGGCGCCGGCGACGCCGTGGGCGGCGAATTCGGCGGCCGCCGCCGTGAGGATCCGCTCTTTGGTCGCCGTCGAGTCGTAGGCCATGGAGCGATGGTAACGAACCGGTTCGTTTGACGATCCCGCGGCGGTCTGCGACGCTCTCCCCGAGCTTCCGAACCAACTGGTTCGTTCGAATGGAGTGGTGATGCCCAGGACCGGTCCGCCCGCGCCTACCTCGCTCGTGCCCGCCTCACCCGTGCATGCCTCGCGTGCGCCCGTCCCACCTGCGCCCGTTCCGTCGCCGCCCGCCGAGCTGGGTCGGCGGATGCCGCTGGTGATGGCGCTGGCCTGCGGCGTCAGCGTGGCGAACGTCTACTTCCCGCAGGCCCTCGCCCCGCTCGTCGCCGACGGCTTCGGCATCGCGCCCGGCGCGGCGGCGGGCGTGGCCACGGTCACCCAACTCGGGTACGCCGCCGGGATCTTCCTGCTCGTCCCGCTCGGCGACCGGCTGCCCCGCCGCCCGTTGATCAGCGTGCTGCTGGCCGTGACGGGCTGCGCACTGCTGGCCGCCGGGCTCGCCCCGAGCAGCGGTCTCCTGCTCGCCGCCGGTGCCGTCGTCGGCCTGGCCACGGTCGTCCCGCAACTGCTGCTGCCCCTGGCGGCCGGCCTGGTCGCACCCGACCGGCGCGGCGCCGTGATCGGCACCCTCCAGGGCGGCCTGATCGGCGGGATCCTGCTGGCCCGCACCTTCGGCGGCGTGCTCGGCGACCACCTCGGCTGGCGCGCCCCCTACCTGGTCGCCGCCGGGCTCACCGGCCTGCTCGCGCTCGTCCTCGCCCTGGCCCTGCCCAGCACCGCGCCCGCCACCCGCGAGCGGTACCCGGCGCTGCTCGCCGACACCGTACGGATGCTCCGCACCGAGCCGGCCCTGCGCCGCTCCGCGCTCTACCAGGCCACCCTCTTCGCCGGGTTCAGCGCCGCCTGGACGGCACTCGCCCTGCTGCTCACCGGGCCCCACTACCGGATGGGCGCCCAGGCGGTCGGCCTGCTGGCCCTGATCGGCGCGGCCAGCATGTTCTGCGCCCCGGCCGCCGGCCGCTGGGTCGACCGGCACGGCCCGGACCGGGTGAACGGCTGGTGCATCGCGGCCACCCTCGCCGCGGCCGCCGTGCTCACCGCGGGCGCGGCGGGCGGAGCGATCGGCCTGGCCGGGCTCGTCGTCGGCCTCCTGCTGCTGGACGTGGCGGTGCAGTGCAGCCAGGTCGCCAACCAGGCCCGGATCTTCGCCCTGAACCCGGCGGCCCGGAGCCGACTGAACACCGCCTACATGACCTGCTCGTTCCTCGGCGGCAGCGCCGGATCCTGGCTGGGCATCCGGGTCCACGCCCGCTACGGCTGGCCGGGGGTGTGCGCCCTCATCGCCCTCGCCGCGGCCGTCGCCCTCGCCGCCCGACTGCGTCGACCCGGCCGTACGGACACACCGTCGACGCCCCCGGCCGAGGCCGGGTGAACGGCCGCCGGGCCTCCGCCGCTGCCACGCCCCCGACCCTCCCGCTCCACCATCCGAAAGGACCTTCCATGACCTTCCCCGCCATGCCCGCCGCCGTCCTCCAGTTCTTCCGCGCCTCCCAGGACGGCGACGCCGACGCCTGGGCGGCCGCCTTCGCCGAGAACGGCGTCTTCCACGACCCCGTCGGCACCGCGCCGATCACCGGACGCGCAGCGATCCACGAGTTCATCGCCTCCGTGCTGCCCAACTTCCGGCCCTTCCTCGGCCTCACGCCCCTGGAGGCCCACACCGTCGGCCACCACGTCGCCGTCTCCTGGCGCGGCGCCGCCGTCGCCCTGGACGGCAAGCCGGTCAACTGGTCCGGCATCAACGTCTACGAACTGGACGACACCGGCCTCATCCGGGAGGCCAGGGCGTACTTCAACAGCGCCGTCTTCCAGGCCCAGTTGACCGGCTGACTGCCTGAGCCCGGCCCACCGGGCGTGGCGGGGCTGTCGGCGGCACGAAGTCGGCTGCCCTGCCCGCCGGTCAGAGGATCCGAAGGCGGTCGAGGGCGAGGTAGGCCGCGGCCGTGTCGGTCATCGCACCCCGGCGGAGCACGCGGTCGCGGAACTCCTGGAGGGGGAGGGTGACCACGTCGATGAACTCCGTGCGCTCGGGGTCCGGTTCGGCGACGCGCACGCAGTCGGTGGCGAGGAAGGCGTAGCGGCGGATGGTGGAGTAGGCGTCGTGCCAGTAGGAACCGGCCTCGGTGATGGTGCCCTGGTAGCCGGTCTCCTCCAGCAGTTCACGGCCGATGGCGTCCATGGCCCGTTCACCGGGATCGATGACGCCCCCGGGAAGTTCGTGCAGCACGCGGTCGGGCCCGGGGCGGTACTGGCGGGCCAGGATGACCTGCCGGTCAGGGGTGAGCGCGAGCACGGCGGCGCCCGGACGCTCGCGTTTGAGGTAGAACTCCTCCTGCTGTCCGTCCGGCATCTCGAAGTGGACCTGATCGACGGCCCGGCCGAACTTCTCGAAGACGGTCGTGCGTTGGATCTCGCGCCACGGCGTGGTGTCGGTCATGCGAGGACTGTACGGGGCCGGGCCCGGTAGGAGACCGGGCTTCCTCCACCGATCGAGATCAGGGCGCGTGGGGGCGTAGCGTGGTGATGGTGACGAGCCGCGCGACGGGCGGAGCGGGGGTGCGTCTGGCGGAGCTGGTGGCCGCGCTCTCCCTGGGCGTGGACCTCGGGTTCGGCCAGCCGATGGAGCACGTGCTGCGCCAGTGCCTGATCGCGTTGCGACTGGCCGAGCGGCTCGGCCTGGACGACGACACCCGGTTGGTCGTCTACTACACAGCGTTGCTGGTCAACGTCGGCTGCCATTCGGACGCGCACGAGCAGGCGAAGTGGTTCGGCGACGACATCACGTTGAAGTCCGGCAAGTACGCCCACGAGCAGCGCAGTCTGGCGGGCGCGGCGGCGACGCTGCGGTTGATCGGATCGGGCAACCCGCCGCTGCACCGGTTCCGGGTCGGCCTGGAGTTCACGCTCGGCGGGTTCCGCGAGATGAACGGGATGATCAGCTCGCACTCGGCGCTGGCCCGCGAGCTCGCCCGCCGGCTCGGTCTGCCGGACGCCGTGCAGGAGGCGGTGGCCTGTTCGTACGAGCAGTGGGACGGGCGCGGCTGGCCGGGAGAGCTCAAGGGTGAGGCCGTGCCGCTGCCCTCCCGGCTCGCTCAGCTGTCCGAGTACGTCGAGGTGGCACACCGGATCGGCGGGACCGGCGCGGCCACGGCGCTGGCCAGGCGTCGGGCGGGGACGCAGTTCGATCCCGGGCTCGCGGCCGAGTTCTGCCGGGAGCCCGAGGAGATCGTGGGCGGGCTGGACACGGTCCGTACCTGGGAGGCGGTGATCGGGGCCGAGCCCGCGCTCGGCGTGCGGCTCGGGGAGGAGGAGTTCGACGCGGCGCTGCTCGCGGTCGCCGACTTCGTGGATCTGAAGTCCCCGTACACGCTGGGCCACGGCCGTGCCGTGGCGGCGCTGGCCGAGGCGGCGGCGCTCGGGCTGCGGATGGGTCCGGCCGAGGTGACGACGCTGCGCCGGGCCGGCCTGGTGCACGGCCTGGGCCGCCTCGGCGTCTCCAACGCGATCTGGGACAAACCGGGACCGCTGGGCGCGGGGGAGTGGGAACGGGTCCGGCTGCAGCCCTATCTGACGGAGCGGATGCTTCGGCAGTCCCCGGCGCTCGCGCCCCTGGGCGAGGTCGCCGTGCAGTACCGCGAACGGCTGGACGGCTCCGGCTACCCGCGCGGGCTCGCGGGCGGCGCGATCTCCTGGCCGAGCCGGATCCTGGGCGTCGCGGACGCGTACCGGTCGATGACCGAGCCGCGCCCGCACCGGGCGGCGCTCCGGGCGGCGGAGGCCGCCGCGCAGCTGCACGCCGAGGTCGCCGCCGGACGCCTGGACGGCGAGGCGGTCGCCGGGGTCCTCGCGGCCGCCGGGCACCGCACGCCCCGGCGCGGCACCGGGCCCGCGGGCCTGACCACCCGGGAGATCGACGTGCTGCGGCTGCTGGCCCGCGGCTGCTCCAGCAAGGAGATCGCCGCACGGCTGGTGATCTCGCCCAAGACCGCGCGCAACCACATCGAGCACATCTACGCCAAGATCGGGACCTCGACCCGGGCCTCGGCCTGCCTCTTCGCGGTGCAGCACGGTCTGCTCTGAGAGCGGGGCCGGCTCCGGGAACGACGGCCCGGAGGAAGATGTCGAAGATGAGGCATCCGCCCCATGTGCCGGGCACGGCACGGGCCTAGCGTCGAGGCAGAACCGTTGAGGCAGAACCGTCGAGGCAGAACATCGGACCGTGGAGCGAGGCAGTCATGGGCGTCAGAAGCACACTGTTCGCGGTGACCTACGACCGGATGATGGCCAAGGCCGAGCGCCAGGGCCTGACCGACCTGCGCCGCCGGTTGATCGCCGAGGCCGGCGGCCGGGTGCTCGAAATCGGCGGCGGCACCGGGGCCAACCTCGCCCTCTACAGCGACGGCGTGGAGTCGCTGACGGTCACCGAGCCCGAACCGGCGATGGTCCGCCGGCTGGAGCGCCACGCCGCGGAGCGGGCTCCGCGCACCACGGTCCTGCGGGCCCCGGCCGAGGACCTTCCGTTCGAGGACGACAGCTTCGACGTCGTCGTGTCCACGCTGGTGCTCTGCGGGGTGAGCGACCAGCAGCGGGCACTGCGCCAGCTCGGCCGGGTGCTGCGCCCCGGCGGGCGGCTGCTCTTCCTGGAGCACATGCGCTCGGAGGACCCGAAGGCGGCCCGCCACCAGGACCGGATGAACTGGCTGAACCGGCTGGTGGTCTGCTGCGAGTGCAACCGTCCGACGCTCGACTCGATCCGGGCGGCCGGATTCGTCGTCGACCACGTCGAGCGCCAGGTCTTCCCCGCGAGTCCGTCCTTCATCGGCCCGGCCGTGCTGGGCAGCGCCAGGCTCCCGGCGGCGACCCCTGGTCGGGCCACCGCCCTGCTGCGGCCCGACCGAGCGACCAGGCCACAGAGCCGAGGGCCGAGCCTCCAAACCGAGAGGGTCAGACCCTCACGTCACGGGCGATGCGGTACAGCACGTTCGGACGCAGCGGCCCTTCGGGCGCGGTGGTGTCCTCGAAATCGTCAGCCGGGTCTCGGGTCATGCCGATCCGGCGCATCACTGCCTGGGAACGGAGGTTGGTCGCAGTCGTCACCGCGAGGATCTCGGGGAGTTCGAGCGTGTCGAAGCCGAAGGCCAGGCCGGCGAGGGCGGCCTCGGTGGCGTAACCGTGGCCCCAGGCCGAGCGGGCGAGCCTCCAACCGATCTCCACCCCGGTGAACGGCAGACCGTCATCCACCTGGTCCAAGCCCGCGAAGCCGACGAACTCGCCCGTGGCCCGCACCTCGACCGCCCACCATCCGTAGCCTCGCCGGTCGAACTCGGCCTGGAACCGCGCCACGGAGGCGTCGCTCTGTTCACGGGTGAGCTGGTCCCCCAAGTGCTCGCGAACCTCGGGATCAGCATTCATCGCCGCCCACGGTTCAAGGTCGGAGTCTTCCCATCGACGAAGGATGAGGCGGTCGGTACGCAGTTCAGCCATGCTGCCCAGCCAACGTGAGCTCCGGCCCCAAGGCAATCCATTTTTCTCAGGACGAACGGGTCGGCCGGAAATCCCGGCTGCATCGTACTGGCCTCTACCGTCGGAGGCGCCTGACGCGGGCCCGCGCGGACGGGGCCACGAGCGTGGCCGTGGGATCAGAGGGTCATCCCCCTGGCGAGGAGGTCCATGGTCCGGTCGACGAGGTCGTGCAGGTCTTCCTGCTGGCCGCCGCTGACCCACTGCCACAGGGTCTCGTCGACGGCGGCCATCACGGCGACGCAGATGACGCGGACGGGCAGGGAGTCGGCGGGGTGTCCGGCGCGTTCGGCGAGGACAGCGGCGAGCATGTCCGCGTCCCGTGCGGCCTGTTCGGCGGTGCGGCCGCGGATCACCGGGACCTCGCGGACGAGGCGGGTGCGCTGGACGAGTTCGGTGCGGTCGGTGGCGTGGAGGTGGTCCAGGGTGTCGAGGACGGCGTGGCGCAGGGATTCGAGGACCGGTTCGCCGGCGGGGCGGGACCGCAGTCCGGCTGCCAGGAGCGGGTCCTGCTCGTCGGTGAGGACGATGTCCTCCTTGGTGGCGAAGTAGCGGAAGACGGTGCTGGGCGAGACCTCGGCGGCGGCGGCGATCTCCTCGACCCGGGTGGCCTCGTACCCGTTCTCGGCGAACAGGCGGTAGGCGGCGCGGCGGATCGCCTGCCGGGTCCGGGCCTTCTTCCGTTCCCGCAGCCCGGACCGGTCACCGGTGGTGCCCGTGGCGGGCGTGGCGGGCGGGGCTGGCGTGGGGGTCTCGGGGGTCATCGTTCGGCGGTCCTTCGGTCGGGGGCGGTGGTTCCGGGTCGGGGTGCGGGGGCAGGTGCGGGTGCGGGGGCGGGCAGGAACCGGAGCACGAGCAGGGCGACGGTCAGTGCGGCGGCCGCGCAGGCCGCCAGGAGGACACGCGTCCCGTCCGTGAAGGCGCGGTCGGCCGAGGCCGCCAGCCGGCCGTCCGTGAGGCGGTCGGCCACCAGATGGGCGGCGGCGACGGACTGCCGCGCCGCCACGGCCTGGGCGGCGGGGACGGCGTCGGTGTCCAGCCGGGCCGCGTACACGCTGGTCAGGATGCCACCGAGCACCGCCACTCCGAGCGCGGAACCGCACTGGCGCAGCGTGGTCAGCAGGCCGGAGCCGCTGCCGGCGCGTTCGGTGGGCAGTGCGCCCAGGGCGTTGCCCACGGCGGGCACGATCGCCGTACCGAGTCCCAGGCCGGCCAGTGCCAGCCACAGCGCCAGGGCCGGGTATCCGCCCGCCTGCCCCACGGCCGCGCCGAGGAGGGTGGCGGCGGACAGGGTGAGCAGCCCGCCGCCGATCACGGCGCGCGGGCCGAAGCGGGCGGTGAGCGCGCCGGTCAGCCTGGGGGCGGCCGCCATGGCGGCCATCAGCGGCAGCATCGCCAGTCCGGCGCCCTGGCCGTCGTAGCCGCGGACGTCCTGGAGGTGCTGGGGCAGGGCGAACATGAGGGCGGCCAGGACGAACGAGACCAGCGTGGCCGCCGCCGTGCTCCACACGAACTCCGGCTGCCGCAGCAGGGACAGGTCCAGCAACGGCCGCTCCCGGCCGCGCGAGCGCCGTACCAGAGCGGCCAGCAGCACGGCCGAGGCCGCGGCCGCGCCCAGGACCGGAGGGCTGGCCCAGCCCCGTGCGGGTCCTTCGTTCAGGGCGAGGACCAGAGCGCCCAGTCCCGCGACCGTCAGCGCGGCGCCGGTGACGTCGAGCCGGGGCGAGGCCGGGTCCCGGCTCTCCGGCAGCAGGAACACGCAGGCCGCGATGCCGGCGAGCGCCAGCGGCACGTTGACCAGGAAGACCGAGCCCCACCAGAACCGCTCCACCAGCCAGCCGCCCAGCAACGGGCCGAGCGGGAACCCGAGCGCGGACACCGCCGAGACGACGCCGAGGGCCCGGTCGCGCTCCCGCGGGCCGAACAGGGACGGCAGCACGGACAGTGCCAGCGGCATGACCAGTGCGGCACCCGCACCCATCAGCGCACGGGCCACGACGACCGGCCAGACCGTGTGGGCGGAGGCACCCAGCAACGAGGCGCCCAGGAAGACCCCCAGGCCGGCCACGAGCACGCGCCGTCGGCCGAAGCGGTCGCCCAGCAGCCCGCCCGGGAGCATCAGGGCCGCGAGCACCACCAGGTAGCCGTTCACCATCCACTGCAACTGCCCGCCCGTGGCACCCAGCTCCGCCGAGATCGAGGGCAGCGCCACGTTCAGGACCGTCGTGTCCAGGCCGAGCAGCAGATTGCAGGCCACCAGGGCCGCCAGTGCCCACCAGCGCCGCGAGCGGGACAGCGCCGACGACGGGCACACCATGCCAACCTCCAGGAGAACCGAACCACGAATCTGACACCAGACTCCCATATGGGAGTCGACTGTCAAAATAGGAGGCCCGGGCGACGGGCCGCACCGGCCCCTGGGCATGCAACGGCGAGGCCCCGTGCTCCCGGGGTCGGGAGTACGGGGCCGTTGTGCGCGTTGGGGTCAGGCCGCTCGCGTGCGAGTGGCCGGGCCTGCCGTGGTCGGGCTACATCGGAAAGATCGGGGCGGAGACGACGTTCTCCTCGGCGCTGTCGTAGCAGGAGAACAAGCGGGCCTGGGCGCCCTGGTAGAGCCCGCCCCAGGAGTTGAGGCAGTTGGCGGAGGCGACCTTCGGCTGCATCTGCCTGCCGTTGCCCTTGTGGACCCAGTTGAACCAGGTGTCGTTCGCGGAGCCCTGGGTGCAGGGGTACAGGCGCATGTGGTTGCCGGTGACGTCGCCCCCCTCCCAGTTGTTCACGCACAGGGTGTGCACGTGGTCGTTGCTCGTGGCCGCCTGGATCTGGAAGTGGGTGGCGTCCGCCGGGTACAGCGACCACTGCTGGGCCTGGGTGCCGTTGCATCCCCAGATCTGGACCGTGGCGCCGGAGACGAAGTCGGCGCCGGAGACGTCGAGGCAGTAGCCGTTGGCGAACCGGACCTCACCCCAGACGGACCTGGTATCGGCGTGGGCGGTGCCGGTGCCGAGCGTGGCGGCGAGCAGAGGTGCTGCGGCGACGGCGGCGAACGTGGCCAGGAGTTTGCGCATGATGATCTTCCCCCGTTGATCGACAAGCTGTTGATCACGATCGTAGGGGAATCCCTCCGCACGATGATCACCGAGCGGCAACGAACAGGAGACGAAGCGGGGTCGTGGGCCCGGGGCCGGCGGCGGCCTCCGCATCCCGCCCAGGGTTCGGCGGGCAGACGCAGGGTGTCGACGGCGCCGCGCGGCGAGCGGATGCAGCGCCCGGGGGATGCGGCGCCCCGGGGGATTCAGCCGCGGGCCGCGCGGGGGCCCGGGAGGGCGAGGGCCAGGAGTGCGGCGACGGTGGTGAAGGCGGCCGCGGCGAGCAGGGCCCGTCCGTAGCCGGCGGTGGCGGCCTGGGCCGCGGTGCCGCCGTGGGAGGCGGCGGTGTGCGAGGCGACGGAGGCGAGCGCGGCGAGGCCGAGGGCGCCGCCGACCTGCCGTGAGGTGTTCACCAGCCCCGAGGCCAGCCCGGCCTCCTCGGGCCGGGAGCCGGCGGTGGCCGCGACGGTGAGCGGCATCGTGGCCAGGCCCAGGCCCAGGGTGCAGAGGACGAACGGCGGCAGGACGTCGGTGGCGTACGAGCCGTCGACGGTGATCTGCGACAGCCAGCCGAACCCGGCGGTGCTCACCGCCGTGCCGAGGAGCATCAGCGGGCGCGCGCCGGTCCGCCCGATCAGCCGGGTGGCGATCCGGGCGCCGGCGATGATCGCGAGCGCGCCGGGGACGAAGGCCAGGCCCGCCCGCAGCGGGTCCCACAGGAGGACCTGCTGGAAGTAGAGCGAGAGCAGGAACCACATCGCGAACATGGCCGCCCCCAGGGCGAACACGGTCGCGTTGGCCAGGACCAGCACGGGGCGGCGCAGGATCGTGAGCGGCACCAGCGGCTGGGCGGTGCGGGCCTCGATGACGGCGAACGCGGTGAGCAGCGCGAGGGCGGCCGCGACGGGGGCCCACACCTGGGGCGCGCCCCACGGGTGGGTCTCGGTGGCGACGATGCCGTAGGTGAGCAGGGTCAGCCCCAGGGTGACGGTGAGCGCCCCGGGCAGGTCCAGGCGGCGGCCGGCGCGCGGGCGCTGCCCGACGGGGACGGAGCGGACGGCGGCGACCACCAGGACCATGCCGATCGGCACGTTGACGAAGAACACCCAGCGCCAGCCCGCGTACTGGGTGAGCACGCCGCCCAGCACCGCGCCGGCCGCGCCGCCCGCGGCCATCACGGCGCTCCAGGCGCCCATCGCCCGGGTGCGGGCGCGGGGTTCGGTGAAGGTGGTCATGATCAGGGTCAGGGTGGCCGGGGCGAGCATCGCGCCGCCGACGCCCTGGGTGGCGCGGGCGGCGATCAGCAGCGGGCCGTTGCCGGCCAGGCCGCAGACCAGGGAGGCGGTGGTGAAGGCGGCCAGCCCGGTGGTGAAGGCGCGCTTGGCGCCGATCAGGTCGGCGAGGCGGCCGCCGAGCAGCAGCAGCCCGGCGAAGCCGAGGGTGTAGGCGTTGACGATCCACTGGAGCCCGGCCGGGCTGAGGCCGAGGCTGTCGCGGACCTGCGGCAGGGCGACGTTCACGATCGACACGTCGAGGACGACCATGAACTGGGCGGCGCAGGCGATCCACAGGACGGTCGAGCTCCGGCGGTCCGGGGCGGAGGTCCCGTCGGTGCTTCCGTCCGGGGTGATGTCCGGGGTGGTGCCCGGGGTCGAGTCGGCGGGCGGGGTGGTGCGTGCGCGCGGTGCGGGGGCTGGCTCAGGCATGGGGGAAGAGTAACTCTATAAATAGAGTCCTCCTATTTCCTATCCGACTGCGGTGGGCGCTGCATGTGCCGCGTCCAGGGCCGCGTCCCCCGCGTAGGCGGTGGCGATCCGCCCGAAGCCGCGCCGCAGCACCTCGTCCACACCGGCCTCGACGTCCCCGACCGGCGCCCCCTGGGCCAGCAGCCGGTGCCGGGCGCCGAACGCGGCGGAGGCCACCGCGCCCACCAGGCCGGCGAACAGCTCCTGGTCGGCCACGGCCGTCCGGCCGGCGGCCCGCTCGGTCAGCGCCGCGAGCAGCAGCTCCCGCCGCTCCCGGTCCAGCACCAGGTACGCGTCGCGCAGCGCCGGGCTCGCCAGCAGCACGCCCGCGAAGGTCCGGGACCGGGGCAGGCCGTCCTCGTCGAGCCCGATCCGGGTGACGGAACGGAAGCACGCCTCCAGGGCGGCGATCAGTCCCAGGGTGGTGCCCGCCCCCGCCACGGCCGCGGTCAGCCCCTGGTTGAAGTCGGCCCGGCGGCTGAAGAAGATCTCCTCCTTCGTCCGGAAGTGCGTGAACACCGTCGCGGGCGCGACCTCGGCCGCCGCCGCGATGTCGGTGAGCCGCACCTCCTCGAAGCCGTGTGCGGCGAACAGCCGGAACGCCGCGTCCCCGATGGTGCGACGGGTCCGCTCCCGCTTGCGTTCGCGCAGGCCGGAGGTGGTCTCGGCGGGGGTGTCGGTGCGGGTGGGCATGGATCAAGCCTAGCCGTAGTCGCCGGATTTCTGGAGTCGCTCCATTTCCGGGCCGCGCCAATGCCTTCGGTCGGACGGTTCGATGACGTAGGGTCAGCAGTCGACAGCGGAGCGAAGCGAAGGGTTGGACCCCATGGCCGAGCAGGGTGCCGCAGGCGCGGTGGAGACGGCGCGCCGTTACTACGGGAGCGCCGAGGTCGACGGCTTCTACGCCACGGTGTGGGGCGGGGAGGACATCCACACCGGGACGTACCTCGAACCGGACGAGTCCATCGCGCGGGCGTCCCGGCGCACCGTGGAACGGGTGGCGGCGAAGGTCGCCGGGCGGCTCGGGCGCCCCGGGGCCACGGTGCTGGACCTCGGGTCCGGGTACGGCGGTGCGACCCGCTACCTGGCCGGGCGGTTCGGGTGCCGGGTGGTCGCGCTCAACATCAGCGAGCGGCAGAACGCGCACCACCGGGCCGTCAACGCCGCCCAGGGGCTCGACCGGTCGATCGAGGTCGTCACCGGCTCGTTCCAGGACATCCCCTTCCCGGACGGCCACTTCGACGTCGTCTGGTCGCAGGAGGCCTTCTGCCACAGCCCCGACCGCGACCGGCTGCTCGCCGAGGTCACCCGGGTGCTCCGGCCCGGGGGCGAGGTGGTCTTCACCGACGTGATGGCCGCCGAGGGGGTCGCGCCCGAGACGCTGCGGGCGGTGGTGGCGCGACTGGAGGTGTCCGAACTCGCCACCCCCGGCTACTACTTGAAGCGGTTCGCCGAACTCGGCCCGCTCCGGGTCGACTTCGACGACGACGGCGGCCAACTCCTCACCCACTACCTGCGCCTGGTGGCGGAGACCGAACGCCGGGCCCCGGAGCTGCGCCGGCTCATCGGGCCGGACTACGTCGCGGGGCTGCTGGAGAACCTGCCGCTCTGGGTGGAGGCGTGCCGGCAGGGCCGGTTGAGCTGGGGGATCTTCCACGGCCGGGACGGCCGCGACGGGCACTGACCGGTCGGGGCCGCTGACCTGGACGGCCCGCCGGACCGGCAACGCTGCGAAAACGATGCGACTACCGGTGCAGCGTGTGAGTGCGCGACGGTCGGAACGTGCAGGCAATCACCGACCGGCCACCCACCGCGCGGCCCACCGGACCCGCCGTACCGGCCGTACCCGAGCGGACCGCCGACGGGCGGGCCCGGCTGCGCGTGCTGATGGCCGGGACCGCCCGGGGCGACGAGCGGGCCTTCGAGGAGCTCTACGCGGCCACCGCCGGCGCCGTGCTGGGCCTGGTGCTGCGGGTGGTGCGCGACCGCGCGCAGGCGGAGGAGGTCGTCCAGGAGGCGTTCTGGCAGGTCTGGCGGGAGGCCCCGCGCTACCGCCCCGAGCGGGGCGAGGTGCTGACCTGGATGCTCACCGTGGCCCACCACCGCGCCGTCGACCGGGTCCGCTCCGCCCGGGCGGCCGCCGACCGGGACCGCGCCGCCGCGCTGCGCGGCTACACCCCGGACTTCGACCAGGTCGCCGAGCAGGTCGAGGGCGCGCTGGAGCGCGAGCTGGAGCGCCGGACGGTCCGGCACGCGCTGGCCGGGCTGACCGAGGTCCAGCGCGAGTGCCTGCTGCTGGTCTACTTCGGCGGCTGCACCCACACCCAGGCCGCCGCCGCGCTCGGCGCGCCGCTGGGCACCGTCAAGACCCGCATCCGCGACGCCCTCGGCCGGCTGCGCGAGGAGCTCGGCGACGCGGCCGGGCCCCCGCCCCGGCCGCGCGCGCGTCGGCCGACCGGGCCCCGGCGCCCCGTCGTAGGCTCGCGGCCGTGACCGCCCCGACCGCACCGGCCCCGGCCGGACTGACCACCGGAGCCCTCGCCCGCCGGCTCGGCGTCTCGCCCACCACCATCCGGTCCTGGGAGCGCCGCTACGGCATCGGCCCGGCCCACCGCGCCCCCGGGCGGCACCGCCGCTGGGAGCCGGAGGACGTGGCCGTCCTGGAGGAGATGTGCCGGCTCACCGCCCGGGGCGTCAACCCCGCCGAGGCCGCCCGGACGGCCCTGGCGTCCGGGTCCGGCCCTGGAACCGGCTCCGGCTCCGGGTCCGGCTCCGGGCCCGGGCGGCCGACCGCCCGGACGGGGACGGCCTCCGGCGGCAACACCCTGCCGGTGGGCACCGTGCGCCCCGAGTGCCGGGGCCTGGCCCGGGCCGCCGTCCGGCTGGACGCCCCCGAGGTGGCCCGCATCCTGCGCCGCAGCGTCGACGAGCTCGGCGCCGTCGTCGCCTGGACGGAGGTGATGACCCCGGCGCTGCGGGCGGCCGGGCGCAAGTGGGTCGCCGAGGGCGAGCGCTACGTCGAGGTGGAGCACCTGCTGTCCTGGCACGTGGCGGCCGCGCTGCGCCGGGTCGCCGACCGGCCGGAGCCGCTGCCCGGCCCGGCCGTGCTGCTCGCCGGGATGCCGTCCGAACTGCACGCCCTCCCGCTGGAGGCGCTCGCCGCGGCGCTGGCCGAACGCGGCCTGCCGTTCCGGATGTTCGGCCCCGCCCTGCCGCCCGAGGCGCTGCTCGAAGCGGTGCGCCGGACCGGCCCGCCCGCCGTGCTGCTCTGGTCGCAGGTCACCCGCACCGCGGACCGGGCCCTGGTGGAACGGGTGGTCCGGACGGCCTGGGGCCCGCAGGGCGCGCGCACCCAGCCGGTGGTGCTGGTCGCCGGGCCGGGCTGGGCCGGCCCCCGCCGCCCACCGGGCACCCTGCGGCCGCGCGACCTCGCCACGGCCGTCGACCACCTGGAGGCGCTGCTCCGCTGACCAGGACCGGGGCACCCCCCCCGGCCCCCGGACACCCACCGGGCACACCCCGCCGTACGGAAGGAACCGAAGGAGCGGACCATGGACGAGCCGACCCCGACCGGCAAGCACTGCCTGGTCACCGGCGCCACCGGCTACATCGGCGGCCGCCTGGTCCCCGAACTGCTCGCCGCCGGGCACCGCGTCCGCTGCCTGGCCCGCGACCCGGGCCGGCTGCGCGACCAGCCGTGGCGCGCCGAGGTGGAGGCGGTCGCGGGTGACGTCACCCGGCCGGAGGCGCTGGACGGCGCCTTCGACGGCGTCGACGTCGCCTACTACCTGGTCCACTCCCTCGGCACCGGGCCGGACTTCGAGTCCACCGACCGCCGCGCCGCCCGCGCCTTCGCCCGCGCGGCCGCCCGGGCCGGGGTCGGCCGGATCGTCTACCTCAGCGGGCTGGTGCCCGCCGGGGTGCCCGAGGCCGAGCTGTCCCCGCACCTGCGCTCGCGTGCCGAGGTCGGCCGGGTGCTGCGGGAGGCCGGGGTGCCCACCGCCGAACTGCGGGCCGCCGTCATCATCGGCTCCGGCTCCGCCTCCTTCGAGATGCTCCGCTACCTGACCGAACGCCTGCCCGCCATGGTCACCCCGCGCTGGGTCAACACCCGGATCCAGCCCGTCGCCGTCCGCGACGTGCTCCACTACCTGGTCGGCGCGGCCGGGCTGCCGCCCGAGGTCGACCGGGCCTTCGACATCGGCGGACCGGACGTGCTGACCTACCGGCTGATGATGCAGCGCTACGCCCGCGCGGCCGGCCTGCCGCCACGGCTGATCCTGCCGGTGCCGGTGCTCACCCCGGCGCTGTCCAGCCACTGGGTCGGCCTGGTCACCCCCGTGCCCGGGCCACTCGCCCGCCCGCTGGTGGAGTCGCTGCGGCACGAGGTCGTCTGCCACGAGCACGACGTCGCCCGCTGGATCCCCGACCCGCCGCAGGGCCTGACCGGTTTCGACCGCGCCCTCGAACTCGCCCTGCGCCGCATCCGCGAGGCCCGGGTCACCACCCGGTGGTCCTCCGCCTCGCTGCCCGGCGCCCCCAGCGACCCGCTGCCCACCGACCCCGACTGGGCCGGCGGCAGCCTCTACCAGGACCTGCGGGAACGGCGGGTGGACGCCGACCCGGCCGCCGTGTGGCGGGTCGTCGAGGGCGTCGGCGGCGACAACGGCTGGTACTCCCTCCCGTTCGCCTGGGCGCTGCGCGGCACCCTCGACCGGCTGGCCGGCGGGGTCGGCCTGCGGCGCGGGCGACGCGACCCGGAGCACCTGCGGGTCGGCGACGCCCTCGACTTCTGGCGGGTCGAGGAGATCGAACCCGGGCGTCTGCTGCGGCTGCGGGCCGAGATGCGGCTGCCCGGCCTGGCCTGGCTCGAACTGCGGGTCTCCCCGGACGGCGAAGGCGGCGCCCGCTACCGCCAGCGCGCCCTGTTCCACCCGCACGGACTGGCCGGCCACGCCTACTGGTGGTCGGTGGCGCCGTTCCACTCGGTGGTCTTCGACGCCATGGCGCGCAACATCACCGAACGGGCCCGGCATGCCGCCTGACCGGTCGCCCACCGTGGCGGGGCGGACCGCGGGAGCACCGCCAATCCGCGCGGTGACCCGCTCCGAAGGACCGGGAACGGTCCGGCACCCGCCGCACCCGCCGCACCCGCCGCACCCCACCCCCAGAACCCCGACCGCACCCGCTCCGAGGTCCCGCCGATGACCGTCTCGATCGCCCTGTTCACCCAGGACCTGCGCCTGCACGACAACCCCGTGCTGCACGCCGCCCGCGCCGCCGCCGACCAGGTGGTGCCGCTGTTCGTCCTCGACCCGGCCGTCGAGGCGGCCGGCTTCGCCGCCCCCAACCGGCTGGCCTTCCTGGCCGACTGCCTCGCCGACCTGGACGCCTCGCTGCGCCGCACCGGCTCCCGGCTGATCGTCCGCCGGGGGCCGACCGCCGAGCAGACGGCCGGGCTCGTCGCCGAGACCGGGGCCGGGACGGTGCACGTCGCCGCCGGGGTCAGCGGCTACGCCCGGCGGCGCGAGGCCGCGCTGCTCGCCCTGTTCGGCGACCGGCTGCACGTCCACGACGCCTCGGTGACCGTCGTGCCGCCCGGCCGGGTCGCCCCGGCGGGCCGCGACCACTACGCCGTCTTCACCCCGTACCACCGGGCCTGGCAGCAGACCCCGCACCGCACCGTGCTGGGCGCGCCCCGGGTGATCCGCACACCGGACGGCATCGGCAGCGAGAACCTCGCGGTCAGCGGCCCGTTCTCACCCTCGCTGCCGCGCGGCGGCGAGACCGCGGCCCGGGAGCGCTGGCGGCGCTGGGACGTCGACGCGTACGCCGACGTCCACGACGACCTGGCGGCCGACGACACCTCCCGGCTCTCCCCGTACCTGCACTTCGGCTGCCTGTCGGCCACCGAGCTGACCGCCCGCGCCCTCCAGCGCGGCGGCCCCGGGGCGGAGGCCTTCGTCCGGCAGCTGGCCTGGCGGGACTTCCACCACCAGGTGCTCGCCGCCCGGCCCGACGCCGCGCACCGCGACTACCGCACCCGGGAGGACCGCTGGCACCGGGACGAGCACGAGGCCCAGGCCTGGCGGGAGGGCCGCACCGGCTACCCGATCGTCGACGCCGGGATGCGCCAGCTCGCCGAGGAGGGCTGGATGCACAACCGGGCCCGGCTGCTGACGGCCAGCTTCCTCGCCAAGTCCCTCTACCTGGACTGGCGGATCGGCGCCGCCCACTTCCTCTCCCTGCTGGTCGACGGCGACGTCGCGAACAACCAGCTCAACTGGCAGTGGGTGGCCGGCACCGGCACCGACACCCGGCCCAACCGGGTGCTCAACCCGCTGCGCCAGGCCGACCGCTACGACCCCGACGGGGCCTACGTACGGCGCTGGGTACCGGAGTTGGCCCACCTGCCCGGGCCGGCCGTGCACCGCCCGTGGATGCTCGCCCCCGAGTACCCGGACCCGATCATCGCCCCCGACGCGCTGATGGTCCGGATGCGCGCGGCCCGGGAGCTGGACGCCCCGTAGCACCACCGCCGTTGGGCCACCGCCGTTCGTACCGCTCCCCGCTCCCCGCTCCCGGCTCCCCGCCCCGGTCGCTCAGCGTTGTGGACGGGCGCCGGCCGGGCTGACGAGGCGGTCGCCGACGAGCCGGGTGCCGGCCTGCTTGACCTGCCTCAGCACGGGGGAGACCTCCATGCCCTGGAGCCCGGCGAGGGACCCGATCCGCTCCGACGTGAACTCGAACAGTTCGTCGAGGTCCCGGCAGTGCGCGACGGCGTGGAGGTTCCAGGGCCCGGAGACGGCCGCGGCGAAGGCGATCCCTGGCTCCTGCGCCAGGGCGCGGCCCGCGGTCTTCAGCTCCGAGGGGTGCACCCGGAGCCAGAGGTGGGCGCGGGCGTGGTAGCCCAGGGCCGCCGCGGCGATCTCCACGTCGAGGTGGACGGCGCGGTGCCGGAGCAGGGTGTCCAGGCGCCGGGAGACGCGCCCCGGGGTGAGCCCGGCGGCCGCGGCGAGGTCGACCAGACCGGCCCGGCCGTCGGCGGCGAGCGCGGCGAGCAGCTTCTCGTCCTCCGGGGCGAGGTGCAGCGGATCGCGGGGGACGACCGGGGACTCGGTGAACGGGGGTCCGTCGCCGCCCAGTGCCGCCTCCTCCTGCGGGGACAGCGTGCCCTGGAGGGCGGACCAGTAGTGGCCGCGCCCGCCGAGGAACTGGCGGAGCATGGCGACGGCGTTGATGTCGAGCACCGCGGCCGTACGGGGCAGCCGCTGCCCGAGGAGGTCCTCGCGCTGTTCCCGGGTCCGGGACTGCGTCGCGCAGGTGATCTCGCAGCCCGCCGCGTCCAGCGACACCCAGTTGACGTCGTCCCGCCCGGCCAGCGCGTCGGCGATCGCCGGGGCGCTCCCGGGGCGGCAGCGCAGCCGCACCAGCCACCTGCTCTGCCCCAGGGCGCCCGGGTTGACCACGCCGGCCACCCGGATGACGCCGTCGGCGCACAGGCGGCGGTAGCGGCGGTTGACAGCGCCCTCGGTCAGGCCGAGGGCGGTCGCGATCGCGGCGAACGAGGCCCGCGGAGCGATCTGCAACGCCCGGATGATTCGCACGTCGTCGGGCTGGATCGGAGTGGATTCCGACATCGGGGACCTTGCCATGGGGGCGATCCTACGGACGGGGGCCGGTGGCTCGCCCGGGTGGCGGTGCGGGCGGAACACTCGGCGGTGCCCGAAGCGGGAAGCAGGGCTCGCAGCAGCGAGACCCCGAAGACCCGAAGACCCGAAGAGATGGGGATGACGCCGGATGTCATCGACAGGCAGCGCACCGCACCCACCGACCGCCCTGATCGTCGGGGCCTCTCGCGGCCTCGGCCACGCGATGGCGGCGGAGTTCCTCGACCGGGGCTGGTCGGTGGTCGGCACGGTGCGCGACCCCGCGGCCCGCACGCCGCTGCACGAGCTGGCGGACCGCGCCGGCGGGCGGGTGACCGTCGAGCAGCTCGACGTCAACGACCCCGGCCTGCTGCCCCCGCTGCACGAACGGCTGGCGCACCGACGGTTCGACGTGCTCTTCGTCAACGCGGGCACCACCAGCAACGAGCGGACACCGATCGGGGCGGTCACGACCGCCGATTTCGTCGACGTGATGGTCACCAACGCGCTCGGCCCCCTGCGCGTCATCGAAGCCTTCGAGGACCTGGTCGCCCCTGCGGGCCTGATCGGGGTGATGTCCTCCGGGCAGGGCAGCATCACGGACAACACGTCCGGCGGCCGCGAGGTCTACCGGGGCAGCAAGGCGGCCCTGAACATGTTCCTGCGGAGCTTCGCGGCCCGGCGCAGCGGCACCGGGCGGGCCTTCCTGCTCCTGGCGCCGGGCTGGATCCGCACGGACCTGGGCGGCCCGGACGCGCCGTTCACCGTCGAGGAGACCGTCCCCCTGCTGGTGGACGTCCTGCTGTCCCGGCTGGGCACGCCCGGACTGGCGTACCTGGACCGGTTCGGCCGGACCGTCCCCTGGTAGGTCCCGCCGGGCGCAGGCACGGGGTTGACGGGTGCCGGCGCGGGACAGGTCGGCGCGGGACAGGCCGGTGGGCCGCAGCGAGGCTGCGGCCCACACGGGTTGGAGCTGTGCGCGTCGTACGGTCGCTCAGGAGGCGTTGAGGGCCGCGTCGTCGATGACGAAGCTGGTCTGCAGGGAGGAGTCCTCGGTGCCGGTGAACTTGAGGGTCACGCTCTGGCCCGCGAAGCTCGACAGGTCGAAGGTCCGCTGCACGTAGCCGGTGCCGGCGTCGACGTTGGAGTAGGTGTGCAGGGTGGTGGAGTTGGCCTGGACGGTGAGCTTGTCGTAGGCCGTGGTGCCGGTCTCGGCGGTGTCGACGTGCAGCCAGAAGCTGAGCGTCGCCTTGCAGCCGGCCGGGATGGTGACGGTCTGGCTCAGGGTGTCGGTGTGGGTGCTGCCGTAGCCGTCGAGCCAGGCCTTCCAGGAGCCGGAGTGGCTCGGCTCGCTGCTGGAGTTGTCGATCACGCCGCTGGACGCGGTCCACGGAGAGGCGGTGCCGGTCTCGAAGCCGGGGTTGCCGAGCAGCTGGCCGCCGCCGGTGCAGGTGCCGCCGCCGGAGCCCGCGACGGTCCAGGTGAAGGAGGCGGAGCCGGTGGCGCCGGTGGTGTCCTTGGCGGTGACCGTGACGTTGTTGCTGCCCGCGGTGGTCGGGGTGCCGGAGATCAGGCCGGACGAGGAGTTGATCGACAGTCCGGCCGGCAGGCCGGTGGCCGAGTAGCTGAGGCTCTGGCCGGAGGCCGAGTCACTGGCGTGGATCTGCAGGCTGGCCGCGGTGCCGACGGTGCCGCTCTGGTTGCCGGGGCCGGTGACCGTGACGGTGTTGCCGCCGCTGCTGCCGCCGGCCGTGAAGGCGGCCAGGCCGTTGGGGGTGCCGAGGCCGGTCGGTCCGTCGTAGCCGGCGCCGGCGGTGCAGAGGTAGGTCGGCGAGCAGGTGCCGTTGGCGCCGCTGGTCACGTCGTTCAGCGAACCGGCGTGCTGGTAGGCGTACTTGGCCGGGACGTCGCCCGCGCCCGGGGCGCCCGCGTCGGCGTAGACGGCGGCGATGATCGGCGCGGAGGCGCTGGTGCCGCCGTACACGGCCCAGCCGCTGCCGCCGTAGGTCTGGTAGACGGCGACGCCGGTGGCCGGGTCGGCGACGGCGGAGACGTCCGCGATGGTGCGGTTGGCGCAGCCGCTGTCGGTCTGCCAGCTGGGCTTGGGGTCGTAGGCGGAGCAGCCGGAGCCGGCGCCCTCGCCGCCGGAGCTGGTGCCCCAGACGGACTCGCTCCAGCCGCGGGCGTTGGAGGCGCGGGTCAGCGAGGTGCCGCCGACGGAGGTGACGTACTGGGAGCCGGCCGGGTACTGGGCGCCGTAGCCGGAGTCGCCGGAGGAGGCGGTGATGGCCACGCCGGGGTGGTTGAAGTACTGGCTGTCCGAGGTGGTGTCGCTGGAGTCCTCGGCGCCGCCGTAGCTGTTGGAGACGAACTTCGCGCCCTGGGCGACGGCCTGGTTGACCGAGGCGCCGAGGTCGCCCATGGTCGCCGAGTTGGCCTCGACCAGCAGGATGTGGGCGTTCGGCGCGACCGCGGAGACCATGTCGAGGTCGAGGGAGATCTCGCCCGACCAGCCGGTGTCGGAGGTCGGGTAGCTGGTGCCGCCGTTCTGGTCGATCTTCTTGAAGCAGCCGTTGGCGGTGGTGCACGCAGGCAGCCCGTACTGCGTGCGGTAGGTCGCCAGGTCGGACTCGGCGTTGGGGTCGTCCTGCGCGTCGATGATGGCGACGGTCTGACCGGCGCCCCCGTTGGCGGGCAGGGCGTAGGCGCTCTGCAGGTCGCCGGGGCCGAGGCCGGACGGCGTCGCGTCCGGCGAGACCGCGTTCAGGGCGAAGGCGTGCGGCTGGACGACGTCGGTGCGCACCAGCGCGTCGCAGGCCATCCGGTGCGGGCCGCTCGGCTTGGCGCACACGTGCCGGACGCCGCTGCCGGCGGCACCGGCCTGGCCGGACCAGGTGGCCGAGGCGTCGGCCGGGGTGGCGAGCGCGAGGCCGGCGGCGACCACGGCGCCGACCGCGAAGGTCGCGGTGCCGGCCCGGAGCCGGCGGTGCCGCAGGGGGGAACGGAGGAAGTTGCGCAACGGAGCCCTCCCAGGTGGGGGGTGGGACCCCGGGGGCGCCGAGGAGGCCGTCGTCAGGCGGCCGGTCGGCGGGCAGGCCCGGGGTGTGAGGGGGAGACGCGCACGAGCAGACGGCTGCCCTGGAGGGTCGGCGGGGCACGGCACGTCGGCCCGTGGGGGACGGGGGCGCCGCCGGACGATCGATGATCGGGGCATGCCAAGGAGGTGGTGCCGAGCCTTCACGGCGTCAGCGGTAGGAAGGTAGCCAAGTCCGGTGGCGGCGAACAAGGCGGAAGTCCACCCCATGACCGAGGCTTGACCGGGCGGGATCCCGCCACTGGCGCCGCCTCGCCGCCGGCCGCGCTGAGCGGCGGTTCACCTCGCACACGGAACGGCCGAGGCCGGGCCGGGCCCCGCGTCGTACGGCCGGGCCGGCGCGGTGGGCGGCCGGGCGGCTTCGGTTCGTCAACACCCCACCGCACGAGGGCGGTTCAGCGGCGGTGGGGGAAGGAGCGCCGGGGTGTCAGGGCGCATCGGGTCAGGGTCGGGTCGGGGTCGGGTCGGGGTCGGGTCGCGTCAGGGCGCGTCGGGTCCGTCGCGCAGGATGGGGCGTACGGGGTTCGCCGGGCGGGACCCGGTTGGGCGCCGGGGCGATTCGGGTACCTCCCTTGGCATGTCGGACGAGAAGAACCGCGCCGTGGCCGAGGCGATCCTCCCGCTGGTCGGCGGCGCCGCCAACATCCGCTCGGTGGCCCACTGCATGACCCGGCTCCGGCTGGGCCTGGCGGACCGCTCCCTGGTCGACCGCGCGGCGCTCGCGGCGCTGCCGGCCGTCCTGGGCACGGTCGACGACGACACCTACCAGATCGTGCTCGGCCCGGCGGCCGTCGCCGGGGTCACCGCGCAGCTGCTGCGGCTGCTCGACGCCGGCGGTGGGGCCGAGACGGCGGACGGTCCGGTCCCCACTGCCTCGGCCCCCACCGCCTCGGCCCCCACCGCCTCGGCCCCCACCGCCGAGGACCTCGCCGGGCGCGGGGAGCGGATCCGGGCGCAGGCCCGGGTGCGCAACGCGACCCCGGTCAAGCGGGCGCTGCGCCGGATCGCGAACGTCTTCGTCCCGCTGATCCCCGCCTTGATCGGCTGCGGCATCGTCGCCGCGCTCGCCGGGGCGCTGGCCAACCTCGGCTGGGCCCCGGCCCTGGTCGCCGCGCTGACGGCCGTCTCCTCGGGGTTCATGTCCCTGCTCGCCGTCTTCGTCGGCTACAACACGGCGAAGGAGTTCGGCGGCACGCCCGTGCTCGGCGGGGCGGTGGCCGGGGTGATCGTCTACGCCGGGGTCGCCAAGGTGGAGGCCTTCGGCCAGCACCTCACCCCCGGCCAGGGCGGCGTGGTCGGGGCGCTGCTCGCCGCGCTGCTGGCCGTCCAGCTGGAGCGCTGGACACGGCGGATCGTGCCCGCCTCGCTGGACGTCCTGGTCACCCCCACCGTCACCGTCCTGTTCGGCGGGCTGGCCGCCCTGTACGGCCTGATGTACGTCGCCGGGGAGGTCTCCACCGGCATCGGGCACGCCGCCACCTGGCTGCTCGCCCACGGCGGACTGCTCGCCGGGATGGTGCTCGGCGGCCTCTTCCTGCCGCTGGTGATGCTCGGCCTGCACCAGGCGCTGATCCCGATCCACACCACCCTGATCCAGCAGCAGGGCTCCACCGTGCTGCTGCCGATCCTCGCCATGGCCGGCGCCGGGCAGGTCGGCTGCGCCGCAGCCGTCTACCTCCGGCTGCGCCACAACGCCTCGATCCGGGCGACGATCCGCTCCGCCCTCCCGGCCGGGCTGCTCGGCATCGGCGAACCCCTGGTCTACGGGGTCACCCTGCCGCTCGGCCGCCCGTTCGTCACGGCCTGCGTGGGCGGCGCCGCCGGTGGCGCCTTCGTCGGCGTGGCCGGCCAGCTCGGCAGCGCCGTCGGCGCCACCGCCGTCGGCCCGTCCGGCTGGGCCCTGTTCCCGCTGCTGGCCGGCCCGCACGGCCTGGCCGCGAGCGCGGCCGTCTACGGCGGCGGCCTGCTGACCGGCTACGTCGTCGGCTTCCTGGCCACCTACTTCTTCGGCTTCACCCGGGCGATGCTCGCCGAGTACGACGCGCCGGCCCCGTCGCCGGTGCTCCCCGCAGTCGAGCCGGTCGCCGGCACCGAGTAGCGCGCTCCCTTCGCGCTCCGCCCCTACGCACCCGCTCCTTCGCGGTCTGCCCCGTGACGCCTTGACGGGGTGACGGTTCGTTATGTCCGCGTGACCTCTCGGGCTGACCCGGCGGGTCTACCTTTGTCGACGCTCGGCCAACTCCACCCCCTCACAAGGGAGTAGCCATGCCCGAAGCACGTCGGCGCACCCTCGCCGTGACCACCGCCCTGCTGACCGTCCTCGGCGCCGCCGCACCGGCCGTCGCCGCCACCGCCCCCAGCCTCGTCCAGGCCCCGCTCGCCGCCCACCACGGCGGCGGCACGCTGCACAGCACCAGCGGCAACTGGTCCGGCTACGCCGCCACCGGCGGCCGGTTCACCAGCGTCAAGGCCAGCTGGGTCCAGCCCGCCGTCTCCTGCACCGGCACCGACACCTGGTCCAGCTTCTGGGTCGGCCTGGACGGCGACGGCAGCAACAGCGTCGAGCAGACCGGCACCGAGGCCGACTGCTCCGGCGGCTCGCCGGTGTACTCGTCCTGGTACGAGATGTACCCGGCGTACCCGGTCGACTTCAGCAACACCGTGCGGCCCGGCGACCACTTCACCGCGAGCGTCACCACCAACGGCAGCGGCTCCTTCACCCTCACCCTCGCCGACACCACGGCGGGCTGGAGCCGGACCGTCAACAAGTCCCTCAAGAGCGCCGCCCTGGCCTCCGCCGAGGTGATCGCCGAGGCCCCCTCCAGCTCCACCGGGGTGCTCCCGCTGTCGAACTTCCACTCGGTGGCGTTCAGCGGCGCGAGCGTCAACGGCCAGAGCCTGGGCGGGTTCAACCCGGACGCCATCACGATGGCCTCCGGCGGCGTCACCAAGGCCACCACCTCCGGGCTGAGCGGCGGCAGCGCCTTCTCGGTGAGCTGGAAGCACAGCTGACCCCGAGCGTGCGGAAGGCCGCCGCCCCCCTTCGGTGCCGGGGGCGGCGGCCTGAGCTGTTCGGCCGGTGGCTCAGCGCCCGGTCCCGGCCCGGGCCCTGGTCCAGGCGGACTCGCGGAGCAGCCGCAGGCCGTTGAGGCCGACCAGGACGGTCGAGCCCTCGTGGCCGAGGACGCCCAGCGGCAGCGGGAGGGTGGCGACCAGGTCCCAGACGGCCAGCACGGAGATGAACACCGAGGCGATCACCAGGTTCTGCACCACGAGCGACCGGGCCCGCCGGGAGAGCGCCACCACGGCCGGGACGGTGGCGAGTTCGTCGCGCACGATGACGGCGTCGGCGGTCTCCAGGGCGAGGTCGGAGCCGGCCCGGCCCATCGCGAGGCCGGTGTGGGCGGCGGCCAGCGCGGGCGCGTCGTTGACGCCGTCGCCGACCACCAGGACCTTCCGCCCTGCCTGCTCCTGCTCGCGGACGGCGGCGACCTTGTCCTGCGGCAGCAGGCCGGCCCGCACGTCGGTGATGCCGACCTCGGCGGCCAGTCGGGCGGCGGCGCGCGGGTTGTCCCCGGTGAGCAGCATCGGGGCGGTGCCGGTCAGGGCGGTGAGCGCGCGGACGGTGGCGGCGGCGTCGGGGCGCAGCCGGTCGGCGATGCCGAGCAGGCCGACCGGGACGCCGTCCCGTACGACCAGGACGGCGGTGCGGCCGCCGTCCTCCAACTCGGCCGCCAGGGCGGCGGCTTCGGCCCGGACCTCGTCCGCGGCGCCGCTCGGCATCCGGGCCGGGGCGCCGACCGCGACGGCGTGCCCGCCGACGGTGGCGGTGACGCCGATGCCGGGGGCGGAGGTGAAGTCCTCGGCCGCGGCGAGGGCCAGGCCGCGGGTGCGGGGGGCTCGACGACGGCGCGGGCGAGCGGGTGCTCGCTGGGGTGCTCGGCGGCCGCGGCCAGTGCGAGCAGCTCCTCCTCCGACAGGCCGGAGCCGGTCAGCGGGCGGAGGTCGGTGACCCGGGGGGTGCCCTCGGTGAGGGTGCCGGTCTTGTCCAGGGCGACGGCGTCGGCCTGGCCCAGGCGTTCCATCACGACCGCGGACTTCACCAGGACGCCGTGGCGACCGGCGTTGGCGATCGCGGAGAGCAGCGGCGGCATGGTGGCGAGGACCACGGCGCACGGCGAGGCGACGATCATGAAGGTCATCGCCCGCAGCAGCGAGCCGGTGAAGGCGGCGCCGAGGGCGAGCGGCACGGCGAAGACGGCCAGGGTGGCGACCACCATGCCGATCGAGTAGCGCTGCTCGACCTTCTCGATGAACAGCTGGGTCGGCGCCTTGGTCTCGGAGGCCTCCTCGACCAGCTGGACGATCCGGGCGATCACCGAGTCGGCGGCGTCCCGTTCGACCCGGATCCGCAGGGCGCCGGTGCCGTTGAGGGTGCCGGCGAACACCTCGTCACCACGCTGCTTGGGTACGGGCAGCGGCTCGCCGGTGATGGTGGCCTGGTCGACCTCGCCGGCGCCGTCCAGGACCCGGCCGTCGGCGCCGATCCGCTCGCCGGGGCGCACCAGGACGGTGTCGCCGACGGCGAGCCGTTCGGTCGGCACGCTCTCCTCGGCGCCGTCGGGCAGCAGCCGGGTGGCGGTGGGCGGGGCCAGGTCGAGCAGTCCGCGGACGGAGTCGGCGGTGCGGGCGGTGGCCAGGGCCTCCAGGGCGCCGGAGGTGGCGAAGATGACGATCAGCAGCGCGCCGTCCATGACCTGGCCGACGGCGGCGGCGCCGAGCGCGGCGACGATCATCAGCAGGTCGACGTCGAGGGTCTTCTCGCGCAGGGCCTGGAGCCCGGCCCAGGCGGGCTCCCAGCCGCCGGTGGCGTACGCGAGGGCGTAGAGCGGCGCCCAGGCCCAGGCGGGGGCGCCGGTGAGCTGGAGCGGGAGCGCGGTCAGGAAGAGCGCGGTCGCGGCGGCGGCCCAGCGGGCCTCGGGGAGGGCGAACACCCGGGTGCGGCGGCGCGGGGCGCTGTCGGGGCGCGGTGCGGCGGGCGTCGCGGGGCGCTCGATCAGGGTGGTGGGCATGCGGACGGGACCCTTCGGGGCAGGGCGGAACCGGTGGCTCGGGGCAGGGCGGAGCCGGTGACTCACTCACCATACATGAACATATGAACGCTTCTTCATGTATGAGTTGTACTATTGCCCGCATGGGTCATGGAGCAGCCCCCGCAACCGCCGTCCCGCACACCCGCCTGGACGAAGCCAGTGCCGCCCGGGTGGCCACCACCCTGCAGGCCCTGGCCACCCCCTCCCGGCTGCTGATCCTCTCCCGGCTGCGCGAAGGCCCCTGCGCCGCCACCGAACTCGCCGCCGAGGTCGGGCTGGAGCAGTCCGCCTGCTCCCACCAGCTCCGGCTGCTGCGCAACCTCGGCCTGGTCGTCGGACGGCGCGAGGGCCGCTCGGTGGTCTACGCGCTGTACGACAACCACGTCGCGGCCCTGCTTGACCAGGCCGTCTACCACATCGAGCACCTGCGGCTCGGGCTCAGCGACACCGAGCTCGACTGAGCCACGGGTCCGCTGGAGGGTCCGCTGGATGACTGGACGGCTGCCCGGTCGCAGTTCAGCGGTGGTGCCAGGCGGCGAGGAGGTCGGCCTCGGCGGTCGGGGTCAGGGCCTGCGGCAGCGGTTCGAACGGCTCGATGTCACGGGCGGTGTCCGCCACCGGGCGGAGCCGCAGGCCGGTGCCGAGCGCGGCGGCGGGGTCGGCGGTGTTGGTGGCCCGGCGCAGCGGGTCGGAGTGCCACAGCGGCAGCACGCGGTCCTGGACGCCGGACGTCCGGAGGAAGTCGTCGTCGGCCCAGGTGAGCGTGGTCCCGGCCGGGGCGACGGCGGAGGCGACGGCATCGAGCAGGTCGCCCATCGTGAACGGCGGGGGAGTCGCGGCGTGGTAGGCGCCGGTGGCGCTCTTCGTCAGCAGGTCGAGCATCCAGTCGGCGAGGTCGCGGGCGTCGACGACCTGGAGCGGGGCGTCGGGCCGGCCCGGGGCCAGCACCTCGCCGCCACGGGTGATCCGCTGCACCCAGTGGTCGAAGCGGTGGGTGTAGTCCTGGGGGCCGATCACGTACGTCGGCCGCACCAGCAGGGAGTCCGGGCCGAAGCGCTCGACGGCCGCGCGCTCGCACTGGACCTTGAGCATGCCGTAAGTGGCCGGGGTGATCTCCTCGGGCTCCGGGCCGTCGGCCGGGAGCAGCGGGGAGTCCTCGGTGAACCCGGGCGCGGCGGGGGTGTCGTAGACCGCCATGGAGGAGACCAGGAGGTAGTGACCGGCCGCGCCGGGGTCCAGGGCATCGGCCAACTGCCTTACCTGGCGCGGGTAGTAGGCGCTGACGTCGACGGTGGCGTCCCAGCTCCGGCCGCGCAGCGCGGTGAGGTCGGCGTCGCGGTCGGCGATCAGGTGGGTGGCCTCGGGGAGCAGGTGGGCGCCGGAGCGGCCGCGGTGCAGCACGGTGACGTCGTGCCCGGCGGCCAGCGCGGCCCGGGCGAAGTGGAGGCCGACGAACCGGGTACCGCCCATGATCAGTATGCGCATCGGACCATGGTTACAGCTCGGCCCGGTTCCGGCCACGGGATTGCCGGAACCGGGCCGATCGTCAGGACTCAGCTGCCGGCGCCCAGTTGGGCCAGCAGCGCCTGGTTGTCCTCGATGTGCCAGTCCTCGACGATCCGGTCGGTGCCGACGTGCTGGATGTCGATGGCGTTGAACTCGACGGCCTGGCCCCGCCCCCGGACGCCGTCGAAGGTGCCGGTGAAGTGGCCGCGGAAGACCAGCCGGGCGGTGATCCGGTCACCGGCGACCAGGACGTCGGAGAGCTCGCAGGTCAGGTCGGGGACGGCGGCGCGGAAGTTCTTCGAGGCGAACAGCGGTCCGGCCGGGCCCTGGGGGCGGCCGGGCGGGAGCGTGTTGTCCCGGAACTGCGGGTCGATCGCCGCGTCCAGGTAGCGCTGCTGGCCGGTGTTCCAGAAGGTGTACAACTGCTGGGCCAGGTGCACTTCCTGGGCCGCGCGCCGGGTGCCGATCGAGCGGTCCGCGGTGAGCGCCTTCGGCTGGACCAGGTCGGGCGAGCGGTCGATCAGGTTCTGCGGCCAGCTGGGGGCGGGGCGGTGGTGGCCCCGGTCGGGGGAGGGGGCCGGGGCGGCGGCCGCGGTGCCCGTCGCGAGGGCGGCGACGGTGGCGAGGACGGCGGCGGTACGGGTGGCGCTGCGGCTCGGGATCGGCCAGGGCATGGGGAGTTGCTCCTCGGGGCGGGGGTGGGTTGGGTCGAGGCGGGTCGGGTCGGGGCGGGGCGGGCTGGGCGGCGGCAGGCGGTCAGGCGAGCCGGCCGCCGCCGTCCACGTGCAGCACGGTGCCGGTGACGTACGGGTTGTCGATCGCGTACAGCACGGCCTTGACGAGGTCCTCCGGGGTGCCGACCCGGCGGGCCGGGTTGCGGGCGGCGACGCCGCGCAGGAAGGCGTCCTTGTCGGCGCCCAGGCCGTCCCAGGAGCCGGTGTCGACGATGCCGGGGGAGACCGCGTTGACCCGGACCGGGGCGATCTCCACCGCCAGGGCCTGCACCAGGAAGGCCAGCGCGCCGTTGGTGGTGGCCATCACCGTGCGGGCGGGAGCCGGGCGCCAGGCAGCGACCCCGGAGAAGAAGGTGAACGAGCCGCGCTCGGAGGCCTGGCCGGCCAGGTGCTTGGCGAGCAGCAGCGGGCCGATCACCTTGGCGGCGAACGCCCGCTGGACGTCGGCGAGTTCGAGGTCCCGCAGCGGGCCGTTGGCGGGCATCGCGGCGGTCGAGACCAGGTGGTCGAAGATGCCGACCCGCTCGGCGAACCGGGCGATCGACTGCTCCTCGACGAGGTCGACGGGCAGGACCTCGGACGGTCCGGCGAGTTCGCCGGCCGTCCACTCCAGCTTGCGCGGGTCGGGGCCGGCCAGGACGACCGTGGCGCCGGCCGCCGAGGCGGCGGTGGCCACGGCGCGGCCGGTGCGCGAACCCGCGCCCACCACGATCAGGCGCTGCCCCAGCAGCGAGGTGCCCTGCGGCGGAGTGGCGGCGGACAGCGGCGGGGTGCCGATGGACATGGGGGTGCTCCTTCGGGGGCGTCGGGGATCCGGCCGTCCGCTGTGTCTCGGGCGGCGGCCGCACGTCGACTCTCTCCCGGAGCGCTGCCATGAGTCCAAGGCTTGTTCTCTACCACTGCCATAAAATCCGCTCATGGCAACGCCGACGCTCCGACAGCTCGAATACCTGGTCACCGTGGTCGACACCGGCTCGTTCACCCGCGCCGCCGAGCAGCTGCACGTCACCCAACCCGCGCTCTCCCACCAGGTCCGGGCCCTGGAGGGCGCGCTCGGCGGCCCGCTGCTCGAACGGCTGCCGCGCGCGGTCCGGCTCACCCCGACCGGCCGGGCCGTCCTGCCGCACGCCCGGGCGGCACTGGCCGAGGCCGAGCGCCTGCAAGCGGTGGCCCGGCGCACGAGCGGGCTGGAGGAGGGGGAGCTGGAGGTCGCCGCCGTCTACTCGATCAGCCTCGGCATCCTGCCGCCCGTCCTGAGGGCCTGGCACCGGCGGCACCCCGGCGTACGGATCCGGCTGCGCGAGTACTCCCACGCCGAGCGGCTCCAGGAGGCGATGGCCGCAGGGCGGGCCGACCTCGCCATCGGCCCGGTGCCGGACGGCTGGGAGGGGCCGATCCGGGAGCTCGGCGTCGAGGAGTTCACGGTCGTACTGGCCTCCGACGACCCGCTCGCGGCCCGCCCCACCCGCTCGATCGCCCTCGGCGAGCTCGCCGACCGGGCCTGGGTCCACTACGCCCCCGACAACGGCCTCGCCGAGCTGCTCGACCAGGCCTGCGCCCGCGCGGGCTTCCACCCCCGGGCGGCCGTCCGCGCCGAACAGACCTCCGCCGCACCACTGCTGGCCGCGGCCGGCCTCGGCCCGGCGCTGGTGCCCGCCGACATCGTGCCGCCGCACTTCGACGGCCTGCTGCTGCGGCCCGACCCGCCGGTCCGCCGCGCCCTCGCCGCCTACACCCGCACCCGCCCCGACCCGCTCACCGTGGCCTTCACCGAGCTGCTGGCCCAGCGGGCCCGGATCAACCCGGGGACGGGCTGACGCACCCGCGCGGCGGCCCGGTCCGGCCGCCGCGCGGGTGGTGACGCCTCAGTCGTCCGACGTGCTCCCGGCGTCCGCCGGAGTGTCGGTGGTCGGGTCCTCGGTGGCGGCTGCTTCGGCGGGGGTGGTTTCGGTGGGGGCCGCCGCATCGCGGTCGGCGCTGCCTCCGGTCATGTCGGGCACCGGCTTGCCTCCTGTCACGTCGGGCACGGGCTTGCCTCCAGTCCAGTCGGGCATCGTCCTGCCTCCTGTGGTCCGGGCCGGAACGACCCCCTCTCACAGTGCGGCAAGGACGTCCTGGTGTACACCGTCGAGGACGAACCCGTTGTCCAGCCGGACCCGGACCGTCACCCGCCGCCCCCGCTCCCGGTGCTCGGCCCACTCCGGCTCCAGCGCGGCGAGCTGCGCCACCAGCCGCTCCCGGCTGGCCTCGGGCACGGTGTGCCCGTAGTCGTCGAACAGCGCCTTGAGCCGCTGGTACTCGCGCACCCCTTCGCTCTCCGGGAGTTCGTCGTCCACCCGCTCGACGGTGCCCTCCGCCCCGGCGCCCAGCGACAGGAAGCCGACGGCGGCAGCGGGCTCGCCGGCGACGGCCTCACCGAGCCCGAGGTCTTCCGTCAACCTGACGCGTCGTCCTGCCTCCAGGGTCATCCGTGCGCTGCCTCTCGATCGATCGCCGCCCACCGGCCCGGTCGGCCGGCGGCCCGGCCATTATCCGTGCCGGGTCGGATCAGCCGTAGATCCGCGCGTACAGCTCCCGGATCTGCTCGGCGGTGGGGACGACGGGGTTGTTGGCGGGCGAGCCGGAGGCCAGGGCCTGCTCGGCCATGACGGGGGTCAGCCTGGTCCAGTCGTCCCGGTCGATGCCGTGGCTGCGGGGCGTGGGCACCGCCAGGTCGAGGCAGAGCGCGCGGAGCGCGTCGACGAGCCGGTCGGCGGCCAGGTCGTCCGGGTCCGCGGCGGTCGCGGCGCCCAGGGCGCGGGCACAGTCGGCGTAGCGGGCGCGGGCGCCGTGTACCGAGAAGGCCGTCACGGCGGGGAACAGCATCGCGTTCGACAGCCCGTGGGCGACCTGGAAGTGGGCGCCGATCGGGCGGCTCATGCCGTGGACGAGGGCGACGCTGGAGTTGGAGAAGGCCAGCCCGGCCTGGGTCGCGGCCAGCATCATCGCCTCGCGGGCCACGGTGTCGGTGCCGTCCGCGTAGGCGCGGCGCAGGTGGCGGCCGATGGTGCCGATCGCGGTGAGGGCCAGGCCGTCGGTGAACGGGTTGGCCCTGCGGCTCACGTACGCCTCGACGGCGTGGGTGAGGGCGTCGATGCCGGTGTCGGCGGTCAGCCGGGGCGGCATCGACAGGGTGAGGTCCGGGTCGATCACGGCGGCCAGCGGCTGGAACGCCGGGCCCAGGCAGAGCATCTTCTCGTCCGTGTCGCTGTCGGTGATGACGGTGACCTGGGTCGCCTCCGAGCCGCTGCCGGCGGTGGTGGGGACGGCGATCACCGGCAGCGCCGGGCCGGGGGTGACCCGGGGCGCCTTGTAGTCGCGCATCCGGCCGCCCTGGACGGCGAGCAGGGCGAGGGCCTTGGCGCTGTCCATCGGGCTGCCGCCGCCGAAGCCGACGACCGAGTCCGCGCCGTGCTCCTCCAGGGCCTTGAGGCCCGCGGTCAGGGAGTCGGTGGTCGGATCGGGCACGGTGTCGGCGAACAGCCGGGGGCTCAGTCCGGCGCCGGTGAGCGTGGCGGTGAGGCGTTCCGCCGCGCCGGTGCCGACCAGGTACGCGTCGGTGACCAGCAGCGGGCGGCTCAGCCCCAGGCCCGCCAGCACCTCGCCCAACTCCTCGACGGCGCCCCGGCCGACGCGCATGATCCGGGGCAGGGACAGGCTGGCGACCATCGGGGACCTCTCGACGCTGGGGAGGGCGGGGCGGGCGGGCCCGGCCGGGTTCGACTGTGCCGTCGGCGGGGCCGTGCGTTCAATCGCCAATCGCGCAGACCGGCTGTGCACAAATGCAGATAGCGTGGTGCGGTGAACTCCCGTTCCCACCCGGCCGCTACGGATCCCGCGGACACCCGCGGACGCGACCCGCGCAGGCTCCGCGCCGACGACCTCCGCTACCTGCTCGCCGTCGCCCGCACCGGGCGGCTGGTGGCCGCGGCCGACGCGCTCGGGGTGGACCACACCACGGTGTCGCGCCGCATCACCGCGCTGGAACGGAGCCTCGGCGTCCGGCTGATGGAACGCGGCACCGAGGGCTGGGCACTGACCGACGCGGGGAAGGCCGTCTCGGAGGGCGCCCGCGCGATCGAGGACGCCCTCGACCAGGTCGTCGACGCGGTCTCCGGCCAGGACGCGCCGTCGCTGCGCGGCACCGTACGGGTGAGCGCCCCGGACGGCTTCGGTACCGTATTCGCCACCCCCGCGCTGGCCCGGGTGCGCCGGCGCCACCCCGGTCTGCAGGCCGAACTCATTACGGCAACCCGCCAGTTGACCCTGCACCCGGCCGGCTTCGACCTCGCGCTCGCGATCGGCCGGCCGCCGCGCAGCCGACTGGTGACCGAGCACCTCACCGACTACGCGCTGGGCCTGTACGCCGCCGACGAGTACCTCGCCCGGCACGGGAGCCCCCGCACGCCCGCCGAACTCCGGGACCACGCGCTGGTGTTCTACATCGAGTCGATGCTCCAGGTCGGCGACCTCGACATCGAGCGCCACCTGCCCGGCGTCACCCCGGCGTTCTCCTCCACCAACGTCTTCGCCCAGGTGGAGGCGACCCGGCTGGGGGCCGGGATCGGCGTGCTGCCGGCCTTCCTGGCCGAACGGGCCGGACTGCGGCGGCTGCTGGCCGAGGAGGTCGACATCCGGCTGCCGATCGTCCTGGCCGTGCGCCGGGAGGCCGTCACCCGCCCCGCCGTGCGCGCGGTGCGCGACGCCCTGCACCGCGAGGTCGCGGAGCGCGCCGACGAGCTGCTCCCGGCGACCTGAGCGGGGCCGCTGCGCGTCACCCGCGACGGACGGGGAGGACGGACCTCCGGACGGCGGACCGGCCATCGACGCCGTCCGGAGGTGACTCGGGGGGAGGGGAGAGGGGCGAGGGGCGGCGGGAGCGGTCAGGCGGCGGAGAGCCGGCCCGGCCGCTGCGGGACCGCCACGGCGGGGCCGGGCGTGGGCGGGTGCGGCAGGTGCCGGTACGGCGCGGAGGGGCCGGGCGCGGACGGGGCGGGTGCGGGGGCGGCGAGCTGGGGGTCGACGGTGAGCGTCGTGACGCCCAGCGGCTCGGTGAGGGCGCGCAGGGCCGGCTCGGCGAGCGCGATCCACGGCTGGGCGGGCCCCAGTACGGCGGTGAGCCGCTGCGGGGTGGTGAAGGCGACGGCCGTACGGTCGCCGAGAGCGGTACGGAAGATCCGGGCGGTGTGGCCCAGCGGACCCGACCGGACGGGTACCAGGAGCGGTCCGGCCGGGTCGCGCGGGGAGGGCTCGGGGTCCTCGGAGCTCAGGTGCTGCTGCATGGCGTGCCTCACGGGTGCGGCGGAAGGGAGGTGCGCCCCGCGATCGCCGGGCGCGGTGACGACGTTATGCCCGTGGGGCCCGGGGGAGCGTCGGCCCCTGACGCGTCCCTGATCCCGGCGGTCGCTTCCCTGATGGCACGTTGACGGCGCCGCGTTCCCATCGGCGCCGCGTTCCCATCGGCGCCGCGCCTTCGTCGGCGCCGCGCCTTCGTCGGCGCTACGCCTTCGTCGGTGCGATGGCGAAGGCCGCCAGGACGGCCGCCGTGACCTGGGCGGAGACCGCCTCGGGGGAGCCGGCGTCGAGCTTGCCGTCCAGGTGCAGGAAGGCCAGGCCGTGGACCAGCGCCCACACCGCCGTGGACAGCGCCTCCGGGTCGGCGCCGGGGAACACGCCGTGGACGATGCCGTGGACGTACTGGCGGACGGCGGCGGTCGCGGCCGCCCGTTCCTCGTTGGCCGGGTCGCAGGGCTCGGCGAACATCGCCCGGAACAGCGCCGGGCGGTCGAGGGCGAAGCGCACGTAGGCGACGGCGACGGCGGCGAGTTCGTCGGGCGTCGCGGGCGCGGGGTGCGCCGCGGTGAGGGCGGCGGCGAGTTCGAGGTAGCCCTCGGAGGCGACGGCGGAGACCAGGGCCTCGCGGTCGGCGAAGTGGCGGTAGGGGGCGGTCGCCGAGACGCCGGCCCGCCGGGCCACCGCCCGCAGGGACAGGCCCGAGCCGCCGTCCTCCTCCAGCAGCTCCCGCGCGGCGCGCAGGCAGGCGGCGCGCAGGTCGCCGTGGTGGTACGAGCCGGTCGTCGGCTGTGGCATGGGTCACCCTCCCAGATGTATGCACCGCTCACATTTCTCGCCTAATGTGAGCGATGTACACATCCTAGGCGATGTCCGTCGCGAGCGATGCGACGGCTTCGATGGAGAGGAGACCCGAATGGCCAGCCAGCTGTTCTCGCCCCTGCACCTGCGCTCGGGGGCCGTCCTGCGCAACCGGATCGCCAAGGCGGCGATGGAGGAGAACATGGCCGGCGACGGCCAGCTGCCCGGCCGGCGGATGCTGGAGCTCTACCGGCGCTGGGCCGCCGGCGGCACCGGCCTGCTGATCACCGGCAACGTCATGGTCCACGCCGAGGCGCTGACCGGCCCGGGCGGCGTCGTCCTCGACGAGGCCGCGCCGCTGGAGCGGTTCACCGCCTGGGCCGAGGCCGCCAAGTCCGGCGGCGGGGCGGTCTGGATGCAGATCAACCACCCCGGCCGCCAGGTCGCCGCCGACATGCCCGGCGTGGTGTGGGGCCCGTCCGCGGTGGGCGTCGACCTGGGGCGGCACAGCAGCCGCTTCGGCCGCCCCACCGCGATGACCCCCGAGCAGATCGGCGCGACCGTCGACCGGTTCGCGACCACGGCCGTGCGCGCCGCCGAGGCCGGGTTCGACGGCGTGGAGATCCACGCCGCGCACGGCTACCTGCTGTCGCAGTTCCTGTCGCCCCTGGTCAACCGGCGCACCGACGCCTGGGGCGGGTCGCTGGAGAACCGGGCCCGGATGCTGCTGGACGTCGTCCGCGCCGTGCGGGCCGCCGTCCCGCCGGCCTTCGCGGTCGCGGTCAAGCTCAACTCCGCCGACTTCCAGCGCGGCGGCTTCGACGCCGACGACGCCCGGCAGGTGATCGCGATGCTCGCACCGCTCGGCGTCGACCTGGTCGAACTCTCCGGCGGCAGCTACGAGAGCCCCGCCATGACCGGCCGCCCCACCGACGACCGCACCCGCGCCCGCGAGGCCTACTTCCTGGACCTCGCGGAGGAGTTGGCCACCACCAGCCCGCTCCCGCTGATGCTCACCGGCGGCATCACCCGGCGCGACACCGCCGAACGGGTCCTGGCCGGCGGCGTGGAGGTCGTCGGCATCGGCACCGCCCTCGCCGTCACCCCCGACCTGCCCGAGCGCTGGGCCGCCGGACGCGAGGCCGACCGCGGGATCCGCCCGGTCGCCTGGTCCGACAAGGCCCTGGCCTCGGCCGCCTCCATGGCCCAGGTCCGCCACCAGCTCCGCCGCCTCGCCCGCGGCCGCGCCCCCAGGCCCGGCACCCACCCGGCCGTCGCCCTCCTCGCCGAACAGCTCCAGCAGCGCCAGGCCCTGCGCCGTTACCGCACCTGGCTGCCCACGGCCCGCGCCGGGCGGTCCTGACCCGAGCCGTGCGGGGTCGGCCGCCGGTGGTGGTGAGGGGTCAGCCGCAGGCGCAGCCTGCGGCGGCGGGCGCCGGTTCGGTGCAGCAGGCGGCGGTGGTGGTGGGGGCGCCGTCGCTACTGCTGCCGAGGGTGTCGGCGTCGGCCTTGACGACGTAGACCTCCCAGGGTTCCCGGCCGGGTCCGTGGACCCAGACCTTGTCCTGGAGGGCGTAGCAGCAGGAGGTGTCGTTCTCCTCGAAGGTGGCCAGCCCGGCGTCCTTGAGGCGGGCGGTGGCGGCGGTGACCTGCTCGGTGGTCCCGACCTCGACGCCGAGGTGGTCGAGGTGGGTGGGGGCGTCGGCCTCGCCCTGGAGGAGGACGAGCTTGAGCGGCGGGTCGGTGACGGCGAAGTTCGCGTAGCCGGGGCGGCGCTTGGCGGGTTCGACGCCGAACAGGCGGGAGTAGAAGTCGACGGAGCCGTCGAGGTCGGCGACGCGGAGGGCGAGTTGTACGCGGGACATGGTGGTTCTCCCCGGTCCGTGGTGTTGATTCGACAGGTGTCGATATGGGCGAGGTTGGCACCTGTATAGATGGCTGTCAACATAGACGTATGTCGAATCTGCAACTGCCGGTGCTCGATCAGGACGACGCGGCCGTGTGCTGCTCGCCGCTGGTCCGAGAGCCCCTGGGTGAGGCGGCCGCCGTCGACCTGGCGAAGGCGTTCAAGGCGCTCTCCGACCCGGTGCGGCTGCGGCTGCTGTCGCTGATCGCCTCGCACGAGGGCGGCGAGGCCTGCGTCTGCGACCTGACCGGGCCGTTCGACGTGTCGCAGCCGACGATCTCGCATCACCTCAAGGTGCTGCGCGAGGCCGGGCTGGTCGGGTCCGAGCGCCGGGGGACGTGGGTCTACTACTGGGTGCTGCCCGCCGCGCTGGCCAAGCTGTCCGCGCTGCTCCGGGCCCCCGCCGGGGAGTCCGGATGACCGGGACGGCGCCGCTGGGCCGGCGGGCGGCCGTGGAGTTCGTCGGGACCGGCGCGCTGGTCGCCGTCGTGGTCGGCTCCGGCATCCAGGCCACCAGGCTCTCCCCGGACGTCGGCGTCCAGCTGCTGGCCAACTCGCTGGCGACCGTGTTCGGCCTCGGTGTGCTGATCCTGCTGCTCGGCCCGGTCTCCGGTGCCCACTTCAACCCCGTCGTGACGCTGGCCGCCTGGTGGACCGGGCGCCGTGCCGGGGGTGGGCCCGGGCTGCGGGAGGTGGCGGCCTACGTCGCGGCGCAGGTCGCCGGGGCGGTCGGCGGGGCGGTGCTCGCGGACGCGATGTTCGGCGAGCCGCTGGTGCGCTGGTCGACGCATGCCCGCTGGGCCCCGCAGCTGTGGCTGGGCGAGGTCGTCGCGACCGCCGGCCTGATCCTGCTGGTCTTCGGCCTGGCCCGCGTCGGCCGCGCGCACTTCGCCCCGGTGGCCGTCGCCTCCTTCATCGGCGCCGCCTACTGGTTCACGTCCTCGACCAGCTTCGCCAACCCGGCGGTGACGATCGGCCGCGGGTTCACCGATACCTTCGCCGGCATCGCCCCTGCCTCCGTGCTGCCGTTCATCGCCGCCCAGCTCGTCGGCCTGGCCGTCGGCCTCGGGCTGGTCGCCGTCCTGTTCGGCCGCCCGACCCCGGCCGCCGAGGACGTCGTCGTCCCGCACGGCGACCACCAACCGGCCGCGGCCGCCCGCTGACCCCACCGCCCCGCCCCGTACACCCGAAGGACCCCTCGTGAGCACTCCCGCCGTCCCGTCCGTCCCGTCCGTGCTGTTCGTCTGCGTGCACAACGCCGGCCGGTCTCAGATGGCCGCCGCCTTCCTCACCCGCCTCGGCGGTGACCGGGTCGAGGTCCGCTCGGCCGGCTCCGCCCCGGCCGGGGCGGTGAACCCGGCGGTGGTCGAGGCCTTGGCCGAGGTCGGCATCGACATCTCCGCCGAGGTGCCGAAGGTCCTGACCGTCGAGGCGGTCCGGGCCTCCGACGTGGTGATCACCATGGGCTGCGGCGACGCCTGCCCGTTCTTCCCCGGGAAGCGGTACCTGGACTGGACGTTGGAGGACCCGGCCGGCCAGGGCGTCGAGGCCGTGCGCCCGATCCGCGACCGGATCGAGGAGTTGGTCCGCGGCCTGCTCGCCGAGCTGGGCGTCCGGCCCGAGGCCTGACCGGCCCGCCTCCCCGTGCGCAGGTCGGCCGTTCCGCCGGACGTGTCCGGAGCACGGCAACCGGGCAGGGGGCTGGTGGCGTCCCCGAAGGGGCGGGGGTGGAGCGGGAGTTGGGAGGGGACGATGGGACGGCAGGAGTTGGGGCCGGAGCTGGCCGCGCTGGTGCGGGCGGCGTTCGCGGAGTCGGGGTGGGAGGTCACCCTGCACGGGGACGTCGCCCGGGACGCCCACGGGCGTGACTACGGGCTCGGCGGGCTGCTCGAACTGGTGGGGCGGCGGGCGGACGTCCCGTTGCCGGAGCTGGTCCGGGCCCACGTCCGGGAGCTGGTCGCCGCCGTGCGGGGACCGGGGGCGGCTGGTGGTCCGCCGGAGGAGGTGACCGCCCGGCTCTATCCGCTGCTGTTGGACGCGGCTTCGCTGTCCGAGTCCGCGCGGCACCCGCACGCGCTCGAAGTCGCCCCGGGGGTACTGGAGTTCCTCGCCCTGGAGTCGCCCGTCGGCTGGCAGGTGCTGACCTCGGAGGCCGTCATCGAGCTGGGCGTGGTGCCGCGGTTGCGGGAGGCCGCGCGGGCGCGGCTGGCCCGGCTGCCCGTCGAGCGGCACGAGGTGCTGCCGACCGGGCAGGGCGGCGCCCTCCACGTCGTCACCGGGAACTCGGCGCTGACGGGGAGCCGGGTCCTCGCCCTGGACGCCGTCCACCGCGAGGTCACGGGCCGGGAACTGCCGCCGGACGGTGCGGTGGTGGCCTTCCCCACGCCGTTCCGGCTGCTGTTCGCGCCGTTCGACCTCCAGGTGCCGGGCGTGCTGGAGGTGCTGATCGAGACGGCCGCCCGGGAGTACGACGCGTCGGGCGCGCCGCTGTCCGTGCACACCTACTGGTGGCGCGACGGGAGGCTGACCCCGCTCACCGGGGTGGCCGAGGGCGGACTGCTGGAGCTGGTGCGCGCGGACGAGGTGATCGCCGCCGTCACCCGGCTGGCCGGTGCGGAGGGGGACCTGCCCGCGTCGCGCCCGCACCACTACCGCTTCGCGCACCGGCTGCTGCCCTCGCTGACGCACCTGGGGTCGGTGCCGGGGGAGCGGATCGACGCCGAACTGCTGCGGCTGTGGGAGGAGTTCGGCGCGAGCCTGCCCGCGGAGCAGCGGGTGGCGCCGGAGGGCCTCCAGGGCGGGTTCGTCCAGGTCGGGCAGCATCGGATGCTCCTGGTCGGGCTCCCGAGGCCGCGGGCGGCCACCGAGGCCTTCGCGGTGGTGCTGGCGTGGCCGGGCGACGGCTCGGCGCAGCGGTTCTTCACCCTGGAGTACGGGATCGACCCGATCACGGGCGAGCGCGGGGCGGTGCTGGGCGAGTGGGAGGGGGAGGGCCGCCACCGGCTGCACCGGACCGGGATGACTCCTCAGGCCCGGCCGTTCCTGCACGCCGTCACGACGCTCCTCGACCCGCCTCCGCCGCCGGCGAAGCGGCGCGGACTGTTCCGCCGCCGCTGAGCGAGGGTGCTGAAAGCCGGGTGGCCCGGCCGGGAG